>DATLUW010000082.1:0-5422 GCA_035577825.1 Actinomycetota bacterium
GGCGCGGTGGTGCACGATCGAGCTCGTGATCGTGCCGGCGATGAGCGCCACCGCGGTGGGCACCGCGACGCCCCATGCCTCGATGGCCCCGCCCAGGAAGATCCCGACGACGATGGTCCCGAGCAGCACCGGCCACGTCAGCCGGATGCCGAGCACCAGCCGGACGCCGAGCAGCGTCGCGAAGATGATCCACAGCGGCAGGAAGTCGAATGTTCCCTGCGGCGGCGGGCTCATCCCGCCCACGGCAATCGTCGCGCCCATCACCATCGATTCGTTCCCGCGTTCCCCGTGGATCGAACCACACCCGGGGTGAGACGTGGTCGCGATGCTGGATGTCGGCGAGTTCGTCTGGGGAGCGCTACTCCGGAGTGAGGTAGGCGGCCGTGATGCCGCCGTCCACGACGAGCGAGGCGCCGGTCATCAGCGAGGATTCGTCCGACGCGAGGAACAGCGCGGCGCGTACGACCTCCTCAGCCCTGCCGAACCGGCCGATCGGGATGTGCACCAGGCGGCGGTTGCGCTTCTCGGGCGTGTCGAGGATCTGGGCCGTCAGCGGCGTCTCGATCGGCCCGGGACAGATCGCGTTTGCCCGGATGCCCTGCCGCGCGTACTGCACGGCGATCTCGCGGGTCATCGACAGCACCCCGCCCTTCGAGGCCGTGTACGCGATCTGGGGGTTGGCGGCGCCCATCAGCGCGACGAACGACGCGACGTTCACGATCGAGCCGCCGCCCGACGCGAGCATCGCCGGGATGCCGTACCGGCACCCCAGAAACACCCCCTTGAGGTTGATCGAGATCGTGCGATCCCAGATCTCCTCAGGCGTGTCGACCGGCGACGTGTCGTCGTCGTGCATGATCCCGGCGTTGTTGTAGAGCACGTCGAGCGAACCGTAGGTGTCGACGGCCTTCGCAATCATGGCCTCCGCGTCCGCCGCCTTCGAGACGTCGGCATGCGCGTACACGGCGTCGCCGCCCCCGTCGCGAATCCCGGCCGTCGTGGCCTCGCCCTGCTCGTCGAGGACGTCCGCGACGACCACCCGCGCACCCTCCGAGGCGAACAGCTCCGCCGCGACCTTGCCCATCCCACCGGCGGCGCCCGTGATCACGACGACCCTTCCCTCGAGGCGCATTCGACCTCCCTTTCGTGCTCACAGCGGGCGGTTTCGGGCGAGCGCGAACGCTACCACCGCGCCCGTGCGGGCATGTCGGTAGGGGGTGCTACCGTGTCGGTGATCGCCCTCGTTCCGCTCGTTCGTGAGCCGATCCTTGCCGATGCCCGGCGCATCCCGGCTGCGTCCGGCATCCCGGCTCTCGATGCGATCCACGTGGCGGTCGCGCTCGCGGAAGCGGGGCGATCTCCGATGCCGGATGGAGGCGAGATTCGGTTCGTGACGCGGGACGCGGCACAGGCGGCCGCGGCGCGAGGCGAAGGCCTCGTGGTCGTCTGACGACCTCGGACACCGGTCAGCGTTCGCCGGGTTTGAGGACCAGCACGCCGAGTGGGGGCAGCGTCAGTGCGACGGCCGAGTCGCGCCCGTGGGTGCCGAACGGCAGCGTGTCCACGCCGCCCATGTTCCCGACCCCGCTGCCGCCGTACGACTCCGAGTCCGTGTTCAGCACCTCGCGCCAGAACCCCTCGACCGGAACCCCGACCAGGTAGCCCTGCCGGACCACCGGCGTGAAGTTGCACACGACGAGCACGACCCCGCCCTCGCCGTCGCGGCGGAGGTAGGAGATCGCGTTCGCCTCGTTGTCGTTCGCGTCGATCCACTCGAACCCGTCGGGGCTGGCGTCGAGACGGTGGAGGGCGGGTTCGCTCCGGTACAGCGAGTTGCAGTCGGCCACGAGCCGCTGCAGCCCGGCGTTCCAGCCGAAGTCCAGGAGGTGCCAGTCGAGCCCCTGATCGTGGTTCCATTCGCGCTGCTGGCCGAACTCGTCGCCCATGAACAGCAGCTTCTTGCCGGGCGAGCACCACATGTGGGCGAACAGCGCGCGGAGGTTCGCGAAGCGCTGCCAGTCGTCGCCCGCCATCTTCCCGATCAGCGAACCCTTCCCGTGCACGACCTCGTCGTGCGACAGGGGGAGCACGAAGTTCTCGTTCCAGGCGTACAGCCCGCGGAACGTCAGCAGGTTGTGGTGCCACCGGCGGTGGATCGGGTCCTTCCGAAAGTACTCCAGGGTGTCGTGCATCCACCCCATGTCCCACTTGTAGCCGAACCCCAGCCCGCCGACGTAGATCGGCCGCGACACCATCGGCCACGACGTCGACTCCTCGGCGACGGTCGTCACGTCGTTGTGCTGCGCGTAGACGCTGCCGTTCAGGTGCTTCAGGAACGCGATCGCCTCGAGATTCTCGCGGCCGCCGTGCTCGTTGGGGATCCACTCGCCGGCCTTGCGCGAGTAGTCGAGGTAGAGCATCGACGCCACCGCGTCCACTCGCAGGCCGTCGACGTGGTACGTGGTCAGCCAGTGCAGCGCGCTCGACGTCAGGAAGCTGCGGACCTCGTTCCGGCCGTAGTTGAAGATGTACGAGTTCCAGTCCGGGTGGAACCCCTTGCGCGGGTCCGCGTGCTCGAACAGGTGCGTGCCGTCGAAGTTCGCGAGCCCGAAGTCGTCGGTCGGGAAGTGCGACGGCACCCAGTCGAGCAGCACCCCGATCCCGCTCTGGTGCAGGTGGTCGACGAACCACATGAAGTCCTGCGGCCTGCCATACCGGCTCGTTGGCGCGAAGTACCCGGTCGTCTGGTAGCCCCACGAGCCGTAGAACGGGTGCTCGGTGATCGGCATCAGCTCGACGTGCGTGAACCCGAGCCGCGTGCAGTACTCGGCGAGGCGCGGCGCGAGCTCCCGGTAGGGCATGAACCGTTCCGGGTCGGCCGGATCGCGCATCCACGAGCCGAGGTGGACCTCGTACGTGCTGATCGGGGCCTGCAGCGACGCCTTCCCCGCGCGGCCGGCCATCCAGTCGCCGTCGCCCCACTCGTAGCCGAGGCTCCACACGATCGACGCGGTCTTCGGCGGGACCTCGTACGCGGCGGCGAACGGGTCGGTCTTGTCCGCGCGGAACTCCCCGCCGCGGCTGACCACGTGGAACTTGTAATTGCTGCCATGGCGGAACGCCGGCGCGAACCCCTCCCAGATGCCCGACTGGCCGCGCGCGCCGAGCGGGTGGGCGCGGGGATCCCAGCCGTTGGCGTCGCCGATGACGGAGACCCCCTCGGCGTTCGGTGCCCACACGGCGAAGTGCGTGCCCTCCTCGCCCTGGACGGTGATCGGGTGCGCGCCGAGCTTCGCGAACAGCCCGGTATGGGTTCCCTCGTTGAACAGGTGCAGGTCGTCGTCGCCGATCAGGGTGATGTCGTATCGAACGGGGGGCGCGTCCTGGGTCGTGCTCATGTGCGTCCGACCTCCTCGGCGCGGCCGGGTCGTGTGCGGTGGTCGCGCCGTTCGCGGGCGGCCGCCTCGTCGCGGAGGCGGTCGATCTCCTCCAACCTACCCACGATCGCCGTGTCACTGCGAACCGTATCGAACCTGCGGGCCGCGCGGAGCCGCCAGTTCGGCCGTTCGGTGGACGTTCCGGGCCGGTTCTGGGGCACGGTCTCGCCCCACAGGTCCTCGAGGTTGACGATCACCATGCGGGCGCGGCTCGCTGCGAGATGGCGGTGGGCCGCGTCGGCGGCGTCCTGCGGCTCGGCCACGGCGCGCCGCGTCCCGAGCCACCGGTCATCGACGAGCCGGCGGGTCATGCTCCTCGTGAGCCGGCCGCGTTCGGTGCGCAGACACCGCGCCTCCGCCCGGTCGATCAGGCCCAGCCCGAGGCGGTCGTCGATGTCCGCGCCGGTCCAGAATCCGGCGAACGGGAACAGGTCGTGCGTGTTGAGGCTTGCGAGCGAGGCGGCCGGTGGCGGGGGGAGGGGATCGCCGCTTCGGATCTGCGACTCGAGCTCCACCACGTGGCTTCGCAGCACCCCATGGCGGGTCATCGCGGCGCGGACGGACCGCGGCACGGTGCCGAGGTCCTCGCCGGTGACCGCGGTTCCCGCCGCATGCGCCTCGTCGGCGAGCACCGCGTACATCGCGTCGGCGGGGTACCGCACGTAGACGCCCTCGGTGGCGTCCATTCCGTCCGGCACCCAGAACAGTCGGTGGAGCCCCATGACGTGGTCGACCCGCAGGACGCCGGCGTGTCGCGCGAGGTGCCGCACGCACGCCCGCACGTACGCGAGGTCGCCGGCGAACATCCGCAGCGGATTCAGCGGCGGGAACCCCCATGTCTGGCCCTTCGTGAAGAACGTGTCCGGCGGCGCGCCGCCCGAGACCCCCATGGCGAACGCGTCCCGGAAGCGCCAGGTGTCGTACGAGGCGCCGTTCACCCCCAGCGGCAGGTCGAGGTACAGCCCGTGGCCCGGCGCGGTCTTCCCGATCGACGCGACCTGTTCGTCTGCCACGAACTGCGCGTACTGGTGGAAGCGCACGGCGTCCGCGTCGACGTCGCCGGAAGCGATCCGGCCGCCGCGTTGGCGGGCCGGCCACTCCAGCCAGGCCTTCCGGGTTCGTTCACCGAAGGCGCGGAACCGGGCGTAGTCGTCGAGATGCGGCTGGGCGTCGCGGTAGCGCTCGAAGGCCCGCCGGCGCGGGCCGTCCGCGCGCTCACCGAACAGCTCGCGCGCGAGGGCCTCGAGCACCGGCCGCTTGGCGGCGTACGCCTTCCGGTAGTCGACCACGCGTCCTCCGGGGCGCCTCGCTTCGCCGGCCAGCCTCCTCGCGTCGGCGCTGCGTTCGAACTCCGGCGTCGCGGCCGGGTCGACGTAGAGCTCGTTCCAGAACAGGCGGGAGGCCGGCGAGTACGGGGAGTATTCGTAGGGCTCGTCGAGGAACTGAGCGAGGAGCGGAAGTGTGCCGACGGTCGACCCGCCGAGCCCGGTGGTCCACCGGTACAGGTCGGCGAGGTCGGTGAACGACCCGACGCCCCAGTCGTCCTTCGTGCGCAGCGCGTAGAGCGGCAGGAACGTCCCCCAAGACGGCCGTGTGATCCCGGGCATGACCGCCCCGGGGAACTCGGGCTCGGGCATGCCGGCCAGCGGATGCTCCCGCGGCGGTTCGTCCGGGCCGCCGCCGAGCGCGGCGAGGACCGCCTCGATCGCCTCGCGCGTGGCCCGATGGGTCCGGTGGTCGACGTCGCGGAAGGACGTCTGGACGCCGGCCGCTGTCGCGAAGCTCGAGAGCTCGGACCGGGACTTCCGGGGTGCGGTCATGTCCGACGAGCCTACCCAGGAACCCTCGGTCGTTCGGGCTTGCCGACGGCGATCGCCGCCGGTCGGGGCGCGACGACCTCGAGGTTCGGATCGCGGGCGCCGAGCAGGGCGACTCCCAGGTCGGCGGCTCAGCCCGGCGCCTGGAGCAGGTCGAGGATGCCGCGG
>DATLUW010000083.1:0-3614 GCA_035577825.1 Actinomycetota bacterium
GCGCCCGGCGGCGACCTACACTCCGGCCGCCGTGCAGCATGACGCCGAGGTTCACGCTCCCGTCCGGCGACGACCGGTCCGCCGGCCGCTCGCCGCGCTGTTCGCGGCCGAGCTGATCTCGACGACCGGGAGCGAGATGGCGGCGATCGCGCTGCCGTGGTTCGTGTTGATCACGACCGGTTCGGCGGCCCGGATGGGGCTGGTCATGGCGGCGGAGTTCCTGGGGATGACCGTCCTCGGCGTCCCGAGCGGGCACACGGCAACGAAGATCGGCCCCCGGCGGACGATGCTCGTCTCCGACCTGGCGCGGGCCGGGCTGATCGCGCTGATCCCGCTCCTGCACTGGGTGGACGCGCTGTCGTTCCCGGTACTGCTGGCGGTCGGGTTCGGGGTCGGGACGTTCTTCCCGGCGTACTCGTCGTCGCAGCAGCTGGTGATGGCCGCGTTGCTCGAGGACGACGAGCTGCGGATGACGCGGGTGGGCGGGCTGTTCGGATCGGTGAACGAGACCGCGAGCTTCATCGGCCCGGCGGTCGGGGGGCTGCTGGTCGCGCTGATCGGAGCGCCGAATGTCCTGGTGGTGGATGCCGTGTCCTTCCTGGTTGCGTTCGCGCTGGTGGCGGTGTTCGTGCCTCGAACGCCGAAGCCGGCCCCGGAAGACCTCGAAGGCGGGGCGCTGGACGGCGTCCGGTGGCTGTTCCGGAACCAGTCGCTCCGGTGGCGCGTGATCGGGCTCGCCGTGGTCGAGATCGGGTTCACTGCGATGGTGGCGACGCTGCCGGTTGCGGCGCTGCTGCGATACGGCGGCAGCGTCCGGGTGGCGGGGTGGCTGCTGGCCGCGTACGGCGCGGGCTCGGTGGCCGGCGAGGTCATGTCGTCGCGCGCCCGGTCGACGGGTGGCAGGACCGCCGACTGGGCGATCGCCGGGCTGGCCGTGTCGACGTGGCCGCTGGTGTTCGCCCTGCCGGCGTGGGCGGTCGGGGTGGCCGTCGCGGCGAACGGCGTCGCGTCGGGCCTGTTCTTCCCGCGGTTCTTCGCCACGACGACCATCCGGACGCCCGAGCCGTTGCGCGCCCGGGTGATGACGGCCGTCCACACGACGCTGTCGGCGACGGGGCCGATCGGGTTCGTTGCCGCAGGGTTCCTGCTGCACTCGACGGGGTCGCCGACGGCGGGGTTCGTCCTGGTGGCGGCGGCGATGACGGCGGGCGCGGCGATCGCGCTCGCGGGCGGCCCGCTCGCCGAGTCGTCTCCGCCGGGCCGGGACCAACCCGCTGCCGAGCCCGGCGACACGGCCGCCGGGTAGGGCGCTCCCAGGGAGCTCACGGGAATCTCTGCGCGGGCGGCCAAGTTCGGATGGTGTGATCGACCGGTCGAAGCACGAATTCGAAGGGACGGACGTGGCGGAGTCCAAGCGGCGGAAGTGGGGCTGGAAACGGTGGACGCTGATCGGCGTTGTGGCCGCGGTCGTGCTGTTCGTCGGCGGGCCGTTCGTCTACATCCACTTCATCCAGGGTCCGGCGCCGGCGGAAGCGTGACGGACGCGAAGTTCACCGTCGACATGACCAGCGTCACGAGCGACGAGAGCCGCCGCGACGACCAGTTCAACGGACGGATCATGGAGACGGCCACGTACCCCACCGCGACGTTCGAGCTCTCGAAGCCGGTCGACCTCGGCAAGCTCCCCGCGGACGGCGGGACCGGGAACTCCACGGCGACCGGCGACCTGACGCTGCACGGCGTCACGAAGTCGGTGACCTTCCCCGTGCAGGCGCAGCGTTCGGGCGACACCTTCGAGGTGGCCGGGCAGATCCCGGTGACCTTCGCCGACTACGGCATCTCGAACCCGAGCTTCGGGTTCGTGACGACGGAGGACCACGGCGTCCTGGAGTTCCGGCTGGCGTTCACGAGGGGCTGAGCGCCCCCGCCGGCCGGTGCGCCACGTACCCGCCCGGGTCGAAGTCGGCGAGCTCGCGGCGGAATGTGAACGTGAAGGTCGGCCACAGGATCGTGTTGCGACCGTGGTCGTCGAGGTACCAGCTCCGGCACCCGCCGGAGTTCCACACGGTGCGGGACAGCCGGCGCTGCATCTGCTCGCCGTACGCGGCCTGCGTCGCGGTGTCCGGCTCGATGGCCACGACCCCGCCCGCGTCCATTCGCCCGAGCGCCTGCACGAGGTGGTGGACCTGGGCCTCGATCATGATCACGATCGAGCTGTGCCCGAGCGCGGTGTTGGGCCCCACCAGCAGGAACAGGTTCGGGAACCCGGCGACGGTCAGCCCGTTCAGCGCCGACATGCCGCCCGCGGCCCAGCGCTCGGCGAGCGATCGGCCCCCGCCGTCCACGATCCGCCCGGCGATCGGCTGGTCGGTGGCGTGGAACCCCGTCCCGAACACGATCGTGTCCACGGGGTGCTCGCGCCGTTCCCCGCCGGGGCCGGACGTGACGATCGCGCGGGCCAGGACCTCGACGATCCGGTCGGTCACGACCTCCACGTTCGGCCGGCCGAGCGCCGGGTAGTAGTCGTTCGCCAGCAGCACCCGCTTGCACCCCAGCCGGTAGGAGGGGGTGAGCTTCGCGCGCAGGGCCGGATCCGGTACCCGCCGCCGCAGCACCCACCGCGCGTAGCGCTCGCCGGCGGCCATGATCCAGTCGTACCGCTCGAACCCGAGGATCCAGCTCTCCCGCCACCAGTAGATCCCCGACCGGGCGAGCCGCTGGGCGGCCGGGGCCCGCCGGAACAGCCACCGCTCCGGGCGGGAGAGGTCCCGGTCCCGGCGGGGGAGCACCCACGGCGCCGTCCGCTGGAACAGCGTCAGGTGCGAGGCCGCCCGCTGGACGTGCGGGACGAACTGGATGGCGGACGCGCCGGTCCCGACGACCCCGACCTGCTCGCCGGCGAGGTCGTGGTCGTGCCGCCACTGCGCGGAGTGGAACGTCGTCCCCTCGAACCGCTCCAGGCCGGGGAGGTTCGGGATGCTGGGTTCGGAGAGCGGGCCGGTCCCGGCGACGAGCACCCGGGCTTCGAGGTCGCCGAGGGTCGTCGAGATCCGCCATCGCAGCGCCGACGGATCCCACCTCGCACCGAGCACCTCCGCCCCGAACCGGACGCGCGGCAGCACGCCGAACGACCGCGCGACGCCCCGCAGGTACGCCTGGATCTCCGGCTGCGGCGAGAACGACCGGCTCCAGTTCGGGTTCGGCGCGAAGGAGAACGAGTACAGGTGGCTCGGGACGTCGCACGCGCAGCCCGGGTAGGAGTTGTCGCGCCAGGTCCCGCCGACGTCGTCGCCGCGCTCGAGGACGACGAAGTCCCGCCCGGCGCGGCGAAGGGCGACCGCGGCGCACAGCCCGCCGAACCCGCTGCCGACCACCGCGACGTCGACGCTCGGCGGCAGTCCGCCGGCCGGCCGGGCGTTCCCGTTCGCGGATGCCGTCATCGGAGCAGTGTGCCCCCCGCGCCCGATCGGCGCATGCGGACCGCCCCGCCGGTCGCCCTACACTTCGCGCGGGATGGTCATCTGCCCCTCGTGCGGGGAGGAGAACTCCGACCGGGCGCGGTTCTGCATGATCTGCGCGACGCCGCTCGGCGAGGCCGTCCCCGAGCGCCCGCC
>DATLUW010000084.1:0-2311 GCA_035577825.1 Actinomycetota bacterium
GAGGCCCTGCACGCGATGGGAGCGGCGTACGGCGAGCTGATCCGCTCGAACCGGAACCGCCTCCGCGCCCAGATGCAGACCTATGCGGCCTGCGACGACCCGGAGATCTGCGCGGTCGCGCGGCGCGGCTACGGGCGGCTCGTCGACTTCGTCGAGCAGGCATCGGGCGTCGACCACGAGACCCTGTCCGCGTTCTTTGCGAAGGGCATGCTGATCAACGTGGTCGCCTCGATGGATCTGATCGACGCGACCGAGCCGTGGGTCGAGAAGGTGACGGCCTTCGGTCTGGAGCACTGAGGTCTCTCTTTTTTTCGGAATCGAAGTGAGTAAGCAGTCACTATTCAAGGAGGAGCTGAGATGAAAGGAGGAACTCCCAGGAGCCGGATGATCTGGGCGTTCGTCGTGACCTCGCTCGCGCTCGTGATGGTCACGCTCGACAACCTGGTCGTGACGACCGCTCTACCGGTCATCCGCGAGGACCTACACGCGAGCATCGAGGGCCTGGAGTGGACGGTCAACGCGTACACGCTCACCTTCGCCGTCCTGCTGCTGACCGGCGCCGCGCTGGGCGACCGGTTCGGGCGCAGGCGGATGTTCGCTCTCGGCCTCGGGATCTTCACGCTGGCATCCGCTGCGGCGGCGCTCGCGCCGTCGATGGGCGTGCTGGTCGCGGCCCGGGCCGTCCAGGGCGCCGGCGGCGCGATCGTGATGCCGCTGACCCTGACGATCCTGTCGGCAGCGGTCCCCGCCGCCAAGCGCGGGGTCGCGCTCGGCGCCTGGGGCGGCATCGGCGGCCTCGCGGTCGCACTCGGCCCGCTGGTCGGGGGCGCGGTCGTCTCCGGCCTCTCCTGGCAGTGGATCTTCTGGATCAACGTGCCGGTCGGGATCGTGCTGATCCCGCTCGCGTTGCGCCGTCTCGACGAGACGCACGGCCCGTCGACCCGGCTCGACCTGCCCGGTGTCGGCCTGGTCAGCGCCGGGCTGTTCGGGATCGTGTGGGGCCTCGTCCGCGGGAACGGTCAGGGTTGGACGAGCCCGGAGATCGTGTTCTCGCTGGCCGCCGGCGCCGTCCTTCTGGTCGCGTTCGTGCTCTGGGAGCTGCGCACCGACGCGCCCATGCTGCCGATGCGCTTCTTCCGCAACCGCACGTTCGCGATGACGAACCTCGCTTCGCTGCTGATGTTCTTCGGGATGTTCGGCTCGATCTTCCTGCTGGCCCAGTTCTTCCAGACCGTGCAGGGCTACTCGCCCTTTGGCTCCGGCCTGAGGATCCTGCCCTGGACGGCGATGCCGATCTTCATCGCCCCGATCGCGGGTGCCCTGTCCGACCGGATCGGCGGAAGGCGGATCATCGCCACCGGGCTCGTGCTCCAGGCGATCGGTCTCGGGTGGATCGCCGCGGTCTCGACGCCGACCACGCCGTACGCCGACCTGATCGCCCCGTTCGTGCTCTCGGGCGTCGGCATGGCGCTGTTCTTCGCCCCGGTCGCGAACGTCGTCCTCTCCGCCGTCAGGCGCGAGGAGGAGGGCCAGGCGTCGGGTGCCAACAACGCGATCCGCGAGCTCGGAGGGGTCTTCGGAGTGGCCGTCCTGGCCTCGATCTTCGCCCACTACGGTGGGTACGGGACCGGGGAGTCGTTCGTGAACGGGATGACCCCGGCGATCTGGGTCGGTGCCGTCGTGGTCGGCCTCGGCGCGGTCGCGGCGTTGATGATCCCGCCTCGCCGGCGTCCCGTAGAGGTCGACGTGCTCCAGCCGGTGCTGGACGAAGCCGCCTGAGCCCGCCTCTCAGCAGGGACAGTCCCGCGGGGCTGTCCCTGCTCGGCGCGTGATCGGTAGGGTCCGGCCCGCAATGGCCACTGGGCCCGTTCCGGTCGACCAGGCGGCCCCGCGGCCGGACGTCTCGGTCGTGGTCACCGTGTACGACGAGGCGTCGTCACTCGACGAGCTGTACCGGCGCACAGCGGCCGTGCTGGAGGGCCGCGACTACGAGATGATCTTCGTCGACGACGGTTCGACCGACGGCTCGTTCGGCCTGATCGAGCGGTTCCACGACGCGGACGCGCGCGTCCACGGGGTCAAGCTCAAGCGCAATTTCGGGCAGCACCCCGCCATGCACGCGGGCCTCGTCCGGGCGCGCGGCGAGATCGTCGTGACGATGGACAGCGACCTCCAGAACCTCCCCGAGGACCTCCCGAAGCTGATCGAGGCCGTCGAGTCGGGTTACGACGTCGCCAGCGGCCGCCGCGCCGCCCGCCGCGACTCGTGGGGACGAACGCTGCCCTCTCGGCTGATCAACGGGATGCTGCGC
>DATLUW010000085.1:0-5647 GCA_035577825.1 Actinomycetota bacterium
CGCGGCGGCCCAGAACGTCGCCACGCGGACGGGGTCGCCTGTATCGAAGGTGAGCGTGTCGGGCGCCAGCCCCACTACGCCCCCGCTTCGACCTCGGCGACGACCTCCTCGAAGAGTTCGAGCGCTGCCTGCGCCTGGTCCTCGCGGAACACCAGCGGCGGGCTCACGCGGATATCCGCGTCGCCGCAGCCGAGGATCAACAGGCCTTTGCGGAACGAGGCCTGCTCGATCGCCGCGGCCTGGTCGTGATCCGCGAACGTCATGCCGATCCAGAACGCCCGACCGCGCACGTCGGTGATGATCGGATGCCGCGACTGGATGTCGCGCAGGCCCGTCAGCAGCACGTCGCCGACCGCCTTCGCGTTGTCGATCAGGCCCTCTTCCTCGATCACATCGAAGGTCGCGAGTGCCGCGGCGCACGACACCGGCGAGCCGCCGTAGGTCGAGCCGTGTGCGCCGAGCTCCCAGACCATCAGGTCCTCGCGCGCGATCATCGCGCCGAGCGGCAGCCCGGAGGCCACGCCCTTGCCGGAGAGCACGATGTCGGGCACCACGTCGAACTGCTCCATCGCCCACATCCGGCCCGTCCGGCCCATGCCCGATTGCACCTCGTCGGCCACCAGCAGGATGCCGTGCTCGTCGCACAGTTCGCGGATCGAACGGATCCACTCGGCCGGCGGCACCACGTACCCGCCCTCGCCCTGGATCGGCTCGAGCACGATCGCCGCGATCTCGTTCGGCTTCGCCAGCCGCGCGAACACGACGTCCCGCAGGTAGTCGAGGTCCTCGAGCGAGTACGCGCCGTCGCCGGGCTTGTACGGGCGGAACGCGTTCGCGTACGGCGCGTGGATCACGCCGGGCAGCAGCGGACCGAACGTCGCCCGGTACAGCGACTTCGACGCGGTGAGCGACACGCTGCCGTACGACCGCCCGTGGAACGCCCCGAGGAACGCCACGATGTACTGCCGCCCGGTCTTGTGCCGCGCCAGCTTGATCGCGGCCTCGACGGCCTCGGTCCCGGAGTTCGTCAGGAACGACCGCGCCGCCCCCCCGACCGGCGTGAACGAGTCGAGCCGCTCGCAGACCTCCGAGTACACCGGCAGGTAGAAGTCGGTGCCCGAGTAGTGCAGGAGCGAGTCGGCCTGGCGCTGCACGGCCTCGACCACCGCGGGGTGCGCGTGCCCGGTCGAGCACACGGCGATCCCCGCGTTGAAGTCGAGGAACACGTTCCCGTCGACGTCCTCGAGCATCGACCCCGCGCCCCGCGCGGGCACCAGCGGGTACGCGCGCGGCAGCGACGGCGAGGTCACCCGGGCGTCGCGTTCCATGACGGCGCGCGCGTTCGGCCCGGGGACCTCGTGAAGGAGCCTGGGCTCGGTCTGCGACGACAGCTCGTCCCAGACGGCGCTCACTCGGAGATCACCGTCCGGGACTGCTCACGCATGTACTGCTGCACGTAGTAGTCGCCGCCGCCCGCCTTGCCGGACGTGCCCGAGCCCTTCCACCCGCCGAACGGCTGGTACCCCGGCCACGCGCCCGTCGTGGCGCCCGCGCGGCGGTTCACGTAGACGACGCCGGCCTGGATTCGCTCGAGGAACTGGTCGACCTCGCCCTGGTCCTCGCTGAAGAACCCGGCCGTCAGGCCGTACTCGGTGTCGTTCGCCCGCTCGAAGCCCTCGTCGATCGAGTCGACCGGGCCCACCGCGACGAACGGCACGAACAGCTCGCGCTTCCAGATCCAGTTGTCGAGCGGGACCTCGACGACCGTCGGCTGGACGAACGTTCCCCGCCCGAGGTCGCCCTCCTCGATCCGCGACCCGCCGGCCACGATCGTGCCGTTCTTCCGGGCCTCGTCGGCCGCCTCCTGGAACGTCGCGACGGCGCCCTCGTCGATGATCGGGCCGAGCCAGTTCTCCTTCTGCAGGGGGTTGCCGACCTTGACCGCTTCGGCCTTCTCCTTGAGCTTGGCGACGAACTCCTCGAACACCGGACGCTCGACGTACACGCGGGAGGTGGCCGAGCACTTCTGCCCACCGAAGCCGAACGCCGACCGCATCACGCCGTCGCTCGCCTTGTCGAGGTCGGCCTTGGACGACACGACGACCGGGTTCTTGCCGCCCATCTCGCAGATCGCCGGCTTCGGGAAGTCCTTGGCGAACGTCCGGTAGATGCCCATCCCGACGTCGTAGGAGCCCGTGAACGTGATGCCGTCCACGTCGGCGCTGTCCTGAATCTCCTGACCGACCTGGCTGCCGGGCCCGGTGACCAGGTGGATGGCGCCGGTCGGGACGCCGCCGTCGCGCAGCGCCTCGTACAGCTTGTGCGCGCTGAACGCAGCGGTCGAGGCCGGCTTCAGCACCACGGTGTTGCCGGTGACGAGTGCCGCCCCGGCCGGCCCCCCGGCGAGCGCCATCGGGAAGTTGAAGGGGCTGATGACGGCCCACACGCCGTACGGTCGCAGGACGTCCTGGTTGCTCTCGGCGTCCGACAGGCGGCCCATGGGCTTCGCGAAACCCTCGTTCCGCTCCATCGAGTCGCAGTAGTACTCGATGAGGTCGGCGGTCTCCTGCACGTCGCCCATGGCCTCGAGGCGGTTCTTCCCGACCTCGATCGCCATCAGCGCTGCGTAGTCGAACACCCGCTCGGAGATGATGTCCGCCACCCGGCGCATGATCGCCACGCGCTCCTGCCATGGCGTGGCCGCCCACGTCGGGGCGAACGCCTTGGCGGCCGCGATCGCGTCCTTGGCGTCCTGCCTGGTCCCCTGCGCGAACTTCCCGAGCACGATCTCGGAGTCGATCGGCGAGCGTTCCTCGTGGAAGCCGGTGCCCCACCGCTCCTCGCCGTCGACGTAGAACGGGTGCTCCTGGCCGAGCCAGCCGCGGGCCCGTTCGACGGCCTCCTCGTAGCGGCGATGCAGCTCGGGGTTGTCCGCCGACATGGTCGCGTACGTGATGCGGAACGTGGTGTCCGCCATGAATCTCGCCTCCCTCACACCCGATTCCATCCATGGTAGCCAAGCCGAAACCGAACGCCTGCACCCATTGGGAGCAGGCGCGACGGAACGGCTCGCCAGTTGGTCGGGAGGTACCGGTTTCGGGAGCACGCGGGTAGAATGCGCGCTCGGTCGGGGGGGCCTCCCTGGCCTCGGCCCGCCCGGAGACCGAACCGTGACCGATCACCATCCGACCCACCACCCGCTCTCGCGGCGCGACTTCCTGAAGGGCGCGGCCGCCGTGCCGCTCGCGGTCTATCTGGCCGCGTGCACCTCCGGCGGGCCGGGGCCGAAGGGCTCCTCGCTGGTATCGCCGTCGACGTCGCCGGTGATCGTGCCGACGCCGCCCACCAGGCTCCCCGACGTCGCGGAGGCGATCGTGAAGGCGACGCCGCCGCAGGTCCTCGAGCGCGTGTACCAGGGGTACTTCCCGGGCATGTCGGGCGACGTGGTGACGGTCCCGATCGGCTACAACTACTTCGACGGCGGGATCAGCCACTCGACCGCCTGGCCGTACACCCAGCACGTGCCGATGGTCTGGTACGGCCCGGGGATCGTCCCGAAGCGCGGCCCCATCACCCGCCAGGTGACCTCGGCCGACCAGGCGCCGACGCTCGCCGCGCTGACGGGGTTCACCGACTTCCAGGCGCCGGACGGCGTCGTGATGGACGAGGTGATCGATCCCGCCGCGCCGAAGCCGAAGCTGATCGTGACGCTCGTGTGGGACGCCGGCGGCATGTACGTCCTCGGCCTGTGGCCGAAGAACTGGCCGAACCTCCGCAAGCTGATGAACGAGGGCGTGAGCTACGTGAACGCCACCGTCGGCTCGGCGCCGTCGTCCACCGCACCCGTGCACGCCACGATGGGAACCGGGGCGTTCCCCAGGCGCCACGGGATCCTCGACAACGTCCAGCGCTACGCGGACGGGCACATCGGCGACCCGTGGACGCCGGGCCCGCAGTCGATGCTCGTGCCCACGTTCGCCGACCACTACGGCGCGGCGATGCAGGACAAGGCCGAGATCGGCGTGTTCGCCACGCTCAATTGGCACCTCGGGATGATGGGGACCAGCACGGCGTTCGATGGCGGGAAGAACATGCTCGCGGTGCTCCGCGAGAAGGGCGGCGGCGAGGGCGCGGAGGGTATCGCGTGGGGCCTGTCCGACACGACGTCGGAGTTCTACCGGTTCCCCGACTACGTGAACGACTTCCCCGACATCACGACGTACTGGCCGGTCGCCGACGCCGCCGACGGGGTGTCCGACGGGATGTGGCGCGGTCACAAGATGGAGGACGTGAAGTCGGGCTTCGACTCGCCGGCGCGCATCCCGTACCAGACCCGGGCCCTGCAGGAGGTCATGACCCGCGAGGGGCTCGGGCACCACGACGGCATCGACCTCATGTTCATCAATTACAAGCTGATCGACGAGGTCGGGCACCTGTTCACCGCGTCGAGCCAGGAGATGGGCGACTGCGTGCTGGCGCAGGACGCGGCGCTGCCGGGGTTCATCGACTTCCTCGACCAGCAGGTCGGGAAGGGGCAGTGGGTGCTCCTGATCACGGCCGACCACGGACACTCCGCGAACAAGGACGTCACGGGCGCGTTCCCGATCAAGGTCGCTGCAGTGGAGCAGCACCTCGCGAAGACGTTCAAGAGCACGGGGAAGGACCCGGTCGTCGAGCGAGTGCGACCGGGGTGGTCGTTCGTGGACCTCGCGCAGATGGAGGCTGCGAACGTCACGCTGGACCAGATCTCGCAGGACCTCCGCGGGCTCACCGAGACCGAGTCGTCGCTGAAGCCGGACGAGATCTCGGCCGGTGACGCCGACAACGACGTGCTGTTGACGTCGTTCCCGGGCACCTGGCTCCCGGGGATGCGCGACCTCGCCGGGCGGTCGTAGCCCGGATTCGCGAACGCGTTCGAGCCCTCGTTCACGGGGATCGCGGATCCCGTCGTCGAACCCTCGAGGAAATCCCCGATCCGGCGGGGGGCCGGGTGTAGCATCGCGCTCCCTGTGAAGCTCGCCACGTTCGACCGAAAGGGGAACCGGCGGCTCGGGGCGGTCGTCGGCAAGCGCGTCGTCGACCTGGCCGAGGCGGTGGGGCACCCCGTGTTCCCGGTGACGATGGAGACCCTCGTCGCCGCGGATCGTGGCACCGTGCTCGAGGCGGCCCGCGAGGCGCTCACCCGCGAGGACGTGCTGTCGTTCGCGGTCCCGGCTCCGCGTCTGCAGGCGCCGCTGCTGCCCTCGTCGATCCGCGACTTCGGCATCGGGCGGACGTACCGGACGGTCAACCACCGGTCGGCGCTGGGGCCGGGTGCATCGATCGAACCCCCGCCCTTCGTCCGCGAGCTCGACGTCGAGCTCAAGCTCGCCTGCGTCGTGTCGAAGTGGGGGCGCGAGATGACCGTGGCGGACGCCTCGCGCTCGATCCTGGGGTACACGCTGGCACTCGCCTGGGTGGCCCGCGACGAGGAGCGCCGCGAGATGGCGGCGGGCGGTGCGCCGGCGCGGGCCCGGGACTTCGGGACGACGTTCGGGCCGGTCGTCGAGACGGTGGACGACCTGCCGGATCCGGCATCGCTCACATTGACGCTCCGGGTGGACGGCGTCGAACGGGCGTCGGGCGACCTGTCGGGGCTCGGGTGGTC
>DATLUW010000086.1:0-2107 GCA_035577825.1 Actinomycetota bacterium
TCGACCGTGGTTTCGGTCCGCATCACCGACCTGGCGACGATCGGCCGCGTCATCTCCGAGGCGACCCGCGACGCCCAGGCCAGGCCGCACGGTCCCTCCTGGCAGGTCGACCCCGAGAACCCGGCCCGCGCGGAGGCCTGCCGGGTCGCCGCCGCCGATGCCCGCCGCAAAGCCGAGGCCTACGCGGACGCGCTGGGGCTCCGCCTCGGGGCGGTGCTGTCGATCCGCGAACCCGGTGCCCGGCCGCGGCCGATCGAGCCGCAGCAGGCGGTCATGCGAATGGCCGGGGGCGGCGGGCCCGACATGCCGGTCGAATCGGGCGACGTGGGAGTGTCGGCCGCGGTCACGGTCGTGTTCGAGTTGCTCACGATCGACTGAACCCGCCGCGGGCGACCGCCGGCTCGGGCAACGATCGGCCGACGAGTCCCGACGGGCGAAGGCTGAGGCCGACCGCCTACTCCTCGTCCATCTGCATCACGACGGGCGCGATGGCGACCACCTTCGAGCCGGGCTGCACCCTCATCGTGCGAACGCCCTGGCTGATTCGCCCGACGCGGCGGATCTCCGCCGCCGGCACCCGGATCACGATCCCGTCGGAGTTGATGACGAACAGGTCCTGTTCCTTGGATCCGACGAATGCCCCGGCGACCTGGCCCGTGCGCGACGTCAGCTTGTGCGACACGACACCCTTGCCGCCCCGCCCCTTCCGGGGGTATTGCGGCAGCGCGGTCCGCTTGCCGTAGCCGCCCTCGCTGACCGAGATGACCTCCTCGCCGGCCGTGGAGCGCCCCATGGCGATGACCACGTCGTCGGGGGCGAGGCGCATCCCGATCACGCCGCCGGTCTGCCGGCCCATCGGCCTCGCGGTCGACTCCGCGAACCGGATCGCCTGGCCCTTGCGCGACATCAGCAGGATGTCGTCGGAGCCGGTCGTCATCTGGACGTCGATCAGCTCGTCGCCCGGCCGCAGGTTGATCGCGGCGAGCCCGGTCCGCGGCGAGTCGTACTCCGGCAGCGCGGTCTTCTTCACGATGCCGTTCTTCGTCGCGAACACGAGGAACCGCCCCTCCTCGTACTCCTTGAGGTCGATCACGGCCTGGACGCGCTCGTCGGCCGACACGACCACGCCGGGCAGGTTCGCCGCATACATGCCGCGCGCGGTGCGCGAGCCTTCGGGGACCTCGTGGACCTTGACCCGGTACACCTTGCCCGAGGAGGTGAAGAACAGCAGCCAGTGGTGGGTCGTCGTCGTGAACACGTGGCTGATGACGTCTTCTTCCTTGAGGTTCGTCCCGATGACCCCGCGGCCGCCGCGGCCCTGCCGGCGGTACGCCTCGATCGGCTGGCGCTTCACGTAGCCGGCGCGGGAGACCGTGATGACCACGTCCTCCTCGGCGATGAGGTCCTCGACGTCGAGGTCGCCCTCGTCAGCCTTGATCAACGTGCGGCGGTCGTCCGCGTACTTCTTGCGGATCTCGAGCATCTCGTCCTTGATCACGGCGCGGAGCTTCACCGGGTCGTCGAGCAGGCCGCGGAGGTACTCGATGCGCTCCAGCAGGTCCTTGTGCTCCTGTTCGAGCTCGGCCCGCGCGAGCTGCGTCAGGCGGCGGAGCGGCATGTCCAGGATGTGGTTCGCCTGGATCTCGGAGAGCTCGAACCGCGCCATCAGCTTCGTGCGCGCGTCCTCGGAGTCCTTGGCGCCGCGGATGATGCGAATGACCTCGTCGATGTGGTCGAGCGCGATCAGCAGGCCCAGGACGATGTGGTCGCGTTCCTCCGCGCGGCGGAGCTGGAATCGCGTCCGCCTCGTGACCACATCGATCTGGTGGTCGATGTAGTGCCGGATGACCTCGTCGAGCGGCATCACCTTGGGGACGCCGTCGGTGAGCGCGAGCATGATCACGCCGAACGAGTCCTGCAGCTGCGTGTGCTTGTAGAGGTTGTTGAGCGCGACGTGCGGGTTCGCCCCCGCCCGCAGGTCGAACACCAGCCGCATGCCCTGCTTGTTCGTCTCGTTGCGGATCGCGAGGCGGTTGGAGCTGTCGTTCGCGATCTCCGGGATCTTGCGGTCCTTGCGGAGCTGCGCGACCTTCATCAGCAGCGAGGC
>DATLUW010000087.1:0-5394 GCA_035577825.1 Actinomycetota bacterium
GGGCTCGACGCGTCGTTCCTGTACCTCGAGAAGCCGTCGATGCACATGCACGTCGGCGGCGTCTGCGTCGTCGATCCGTCGGGGCTCCCCGGCGGCGCGCTGACGTTCGACGACCTGGCGCGCGTGATCACCTCGCGGCTGCACCTGGTGCCACGGTTCCGGCAGAAGGTCGCGTACGTCCCCTGGAACATCGCCCGGCCGGTGTGGACGGACGACTCGGAGTTCGACATCGAGTTCCACATGCGGCGGGCGGCGCTGCCCTCGCCCGGGGGGCGCAAGGAGCTCGCCGATTTCGTGCAGCGGGTGGTCAGCCGGCCGCTCGACCAGTCGAAGCCGCTCTGGGAGATGTACCTGATCGAGGGCCTGGAGGACGGCCTGGAGGCCGTGTTCACCAAGGTCCACCACGCGATGATCGACGGCATCTCGGCGATCGACATCGCGACGGTGTTGCTCGACTTCGCGCCGGAGCCGGTGATCCCGGTTCCGCAGGCGTGGGTTCCGGAGCAAGAGCCCTCGCGCAGTCAGCTGTTCGAGACGGCGCTCGCCGAGCAGCTCCGCAACCCGGTCGAGTGGGTCGGCAACACCGTCAACGCCGTCATGCGGACGCCGATCCGGATGGCCTCGACGATCGGACACTCGCTCGGCGGCGTCCGGCAGATCATCGGTCTCGGGCAGCCGCCGAAGGGGCCGTTCGACGGCGACGTCGGGCCGAACCGCCGCGTGGCGATGGCCGACGCACCGGTCGACCGGTTCAAGGCGATCAAGAACTCCGCCGGCGGGACCGTGAACGACGTCGTCCTGGCCGTGACGGCCGGCGCCCTGTCGAAGCTCCTGAAGGCCCGCCACGAGCCGACCCGCGGCCGCGAGCTCAGGGCGATGGTCCCGGTGAGCGTCCGCAGCGAGGCCGAACACATGGCCCTCGGCAACCGCGTGTCGATGCTGTTCGTCGACCTACCGGTGGGGCCGATCGACCCGGTCAACCGCCTGCACCGGATCACCCAGACCACCAAGGACCTCAAGGAATCGATGATGGCGGTGGGCGCGGACTCGATCATGAACCTCAGCCAGTACGCGCCGCCGACGCTCCACGCGATGGCCGCGCGAATGGTCTCCCGCGGCCACTGGTTCAACGTGGTGGTGTCGAACGTCCCCGGCCCGCAGGTGCCGATGTACATTGCCGGCGCCCGCCTCCTCGCGAACTACCCGGTCATGCCCACCGCCGAGAACGTCGGCCTGTCGATCGCGGTGACCTCGCTGGCGGGCACGATGGGGTTCGGCTTCACCGGCGACTGGGACCTCGTCCCCGACATCGACTACCTAGCCGCGTCCCTCGAAGAAGCGGTCGACGAGCTCGCCAAAGCCGCGGGCGTCTGAAAGGTCAGACCGCGTCGGCGCGGTCGGTCGCCACGAGGCCGGTAGCGTCGAGCCAGTCCTCAACCGTGGCGACCCAGCGGCCGGGGACCTCCATCTGCGCGGCGTGGCCGACGTCGGCGAACTCCACCAGGCGCCAGTTCGGCCGCCCGCCGGCCGCCCTGCGGGCGAGGTTCACGTTCACCAGGCGGTCCTTGCGGCCGTGGATCACGAGCACGGGCTTGCGGACGCGGTCGATCAGCTCCTCGATGAACTCACGGCGGTCGCCGGTTCGCATCATGGAGCGGGTGGCCTCCAGGAACGCCGGGATCGAGTCGGGGTCCTCCGCGTGCACGCGAGCCGTCTCGACCTGCGCGGCGACGAGCGCCGGGTCGACCCGATCCGGGTCGGCCATCACGACCTTGAAGCCCTCCTCGATGAGCTTCTCTGGCCCGAGGCGCGAGTTCCGGGCGCGGATGAACCATTCGCCCAGGCGCGGCATCCGGTACATCGCGAACGCGGCCAGGACGAGCGCGGACGGCATCCCGCCGCGGGCCCACGGCAGCGCGGGGCTGGTCAGCACGAGCCCGTCCACCGAGGTCGGCTCGTACGCGGCCTGGAGCATCGACATCGCGCCGCCCATCGAGTTCCCGGCGAGGATCACCGGCGGGTCGGCCATCTCGTGGATGAACCGCGACAGCACCTCGCGGTTCGCCGACATCGACGCGCTGCGTCCGGCGCGCGGCGTGTAGCCGAACCCGACCAGGTCCAGGGCCAGCACGCGGCCGGTGCGCGCGAGGCCCGGCGCGACCCCCATCCAGTTCAGGTGGCAGCCCCCGAGGCCGTGCACGCAGACGAACGTCGGCCCCGAACCGGTGTCGGCGCCCCATTCGCGGTAGGCGACGGGGCCGTCGATGTCGAGGGTTCGGAGCTCCGGGAGGTTCTCGAACGGGTCCATGGGCGTCAGCAAGCCTACCCAAGCGGCGAAGTCGGCACTCCGCCCGGGATGCGGGCGTCCGGGGCTCCCGCAAGGGATACTTCCCCGTCGATGGACCCCGGGGCCGACCTTCGTTCGCTGCTCGCCTCGCGCTACCCGCTACTGATCGTGGAGGCGCGGGACGAGCCGCGGTTCCTGATCATGCTGCGCGCCGCGGCCGACGCCGTGAGCGCGCCGACGTGGACGTGGTCGGCGACCCGCGGCTTGAACCGGATGGGCTTCCAGGCGCAGTACGACACGGTCGACCCGAACAAGGCGCTCGCGTTCGTCCAGACGCTGACCGATCCAGGCGTGTTCGTCTTCGAGGACGCACAGCGGCTGTTCACCGATCCGATCTTCGTGCGACGGGTGAAGGAGATCGCCCAGGCGGCGCGGAAGGGCCAGACGCTCGTGATCACCGGCAGCGGCCACGCGGTGCCGGACGACCTCGAGGACCTCGCGCTGCCGTGGGTGATGCCGGCGCCCGACCCGACCGAGCTCGAGGGCGCCGTCCAGGGCGTGATGAACGACCTCGTGGCCGGCGGCACCAAGGTGAACGTGAGCACGGAGGACCTCCAGAAGATCGTCGAGGCCGTGCGGGGCATGACCACGGGTGAGGCCGAACGACTGATCCGGCGGGCCGCCTCCGACGGCACGCTCGACGCGACCGACGTCGAAGGCATCCGGAACGAACGCGCCCAGGCCGAAGCCGACTCGGGCGCACTCGAGATCGTCGGCACCGAGGGCACGGTCGACGACGTCGGCGGCATGGACCACCTGAAGCAGTGGCTGGCCCTCCGGCAGAAGGCCATGACGGCGGGCGCGGAGGCGTTCGGGATCGACCCGCCCCGCGGCATCCTGCTGACCGGCGTCCCGGGCTGCGGCAAGTCGATGATGGCGAAGGCGGTCGCGAAGACCTGGAACTTCCCGCTCGCGCTGCTCGACCCCGCGCGGCTGTTCGGCTCGTACGTCGGCGAGTCGGAGGGCAGACTGTCCAAGGCCCTCGACCAGGCCGACGCGATGTCGCCGGTCGTGCTGTGGATCGATGAGATCGAGAAGGGGTTCGCGCAAGGCGGCGAATCCGACGGCGGTGTGGCGCAGCGCATGCTCGGGACGTTCCTGCGGTGGATGCAGGAGCGGACGTCCGCCGTGTTCCTGGTGGCGACCTCGAACGACGTCTCGCACCTCCCGCCGGAGTTCCTGCGGAAGGGACGGTTCGACGAGATCTTCTTCGTGGACCTGCCGGGGCCGGATCAGCGCGAGGCGATCTTCGCCACGCACCTGAAGCAGCGGCACCGCGACCCAACGAAGTTCGACCTGAAGGCGCTGGCGGCGGCCTCCGACGGATTCTCCGGGGCCGAGATCGAGGCCGCGGTGGTGGGGGCGCTCTACCGGGCGTTCGCATCGAGCGCCGACGTCACGACCGACTCGATCGTGACCGAGCTGAAGGGCACGGTTCCGCTGTCGCGGTCGAGGGCCGAGGACATCATGGCGCTTCGGGCGTGGGCGTCGCAGCGCGCCGTCCCGGCCTGAGATCGCTCGGTTCTCGTATTCCGAAACCGAGCGATGAGTTCAGGTTCCGTCGGGAGTCGTTAGATTCGGCATGCCGGAACGAAGGGGAGACGTCATGGTCAAGGTGGTGCTGCGGTCGCCGTTGCGCGACCTCGCGGGTGGGCAGTCATCGGTCGACGTGCAGGGCGGTTCGGTCGGCGAGGTGCTCGGGAAGCTGGAGGGCGACTATCCGAAGCTGAACGGCTGGGTGCGGGACGAGCAGGGCCGCATCCGCCGCCACGTGAACGTGTTCCTGAACGGCGAACGCGTCCGCTCCGACGCCGCCGTCGGCGCGAGCGACACCATCCACATCCTGCCGGCGATCTCGGGCGGCGCTCCGGATGTCGACGGTTCGGGTGCGGAGCTGCTGGTCGGGACCCACAAGGGCCTGTTCGTCCTGCGCGGCGAGCGTGGCGGCGCGATGGACGTCGTGGCGCGGAAGTTCGAGGGCGTGAACTGCGAGTTCGCGGTGCGCGATCCGCGGACCGGGACCTACTACGCGAGCGTCACCCACGGTCAGCACGGCCCGCGGATCATGTTCGCGGACGACCCGGCCGGGGAGTGGGAGCAGGCCGACGGGCCGGCGTTCCCCGAGGACACCGGCGTCGCCGTCGAGCGGACCTGGCTTATCCAGCCCGGCGAGGAGGACGGCGTCCTGTGGGCGGGCGTCGCCCCGGCCGCGCTGTTCCGGAGCGAGGACGGCGGGCGTTCGTGGCAGCTGAACCGCGGCCTGTGGGACGACCCGACGAGGCCGCAGTGGAACCCGGGCGCCGGCGGCCTCGCGCTGCACTCGATCGCGCTGTGGCCAGGCGAGCCGGACCGTCTGGCGGTCGGGGTCTCCGCGGCGGGGGTGTGGATCACCGAGGACCGCGGGAAGACTTGGCACCGCGGCGTGAAGGGCATCACGGCGCCGTACCTTCCGAAGGACGTCGAGGACCCCCTCGACCTGTGCGTCCACAACATGCACCGGTCGCCGGTGCAGCCCGAGACCATGTACATGCAGTTCCACGGCGGGGTGTTCCGCAGCGACGACGCCGGCGAGACCTGGAACGACATCGCGCCCGGGCTGCCGTCGAACTTCGGGTTCCCGATGGTCGCGCACCCGCACGACGCCGACCGGGCGTTCGTGATCCCGCTCACCGGCGACTTCGACAGGGTCACGCCGGACGGCCGGGTCCGGGTGTTCTCG
Source organism: Actinomycetota bacterium (assembly GCA_035577825.1). GTDB lineage: Bacteria > Actinomycetota > UBA4738 > UBA4738 > JACQTL01 > DATBHM01. The sequence continues at coordinate 5,067 of DATLUW010000087.1, forward strand.
ACGAGGGACCGCGGCGCGTCGTGGACGGGCCTCGAGAACGGGCTGCCGCAGGAGGAGTCGTTCCTGACGATCCTCCGGCAGGCGTTCGGGCACGACGGTCGGGAGCGGCTCGGGCTGTACTTCGGGGCGGAGTCGGGCGAGATCTTCGGCTCGGCGGACGACGGCGAATCGTGGCGGCTCGTCGTCGACCACCTGCCACCGGTCTACTCGGTCCGCGTCTCCGCCTGACCGCGCGCACACTGCAGCGGCCGAACGTGACGCCGTCGGCTGTCGGCGCGGGCCGGTAGCCTTCGCGGGCCGATGGACTCCCTCTCGCTGCAGCGCGCCC
>DATLUW010000088.1:0-4854 GCA_035577825.1 Actinomycetota bacterium
GGGCGGTTCGACCGGCAGGTCGAGATCCCCCTGCCGAACCTCCGCGAGCGGCGGGCCATCCTCGAGATCCACGCGAAGTCCAAGCCCATGGGACCCGACGTCGACCTCGACGAGGTGGCCCGGGGGACGCCGGGGTTCTCGGGCGCGGACCTCGCCAACCTCGTGAACGAGGCCGCCATCGTGGCGGTGCGCGAGAACCGCGACCGGATCACGCAGGCCGACTTCGACGCGGCGCGCGAACGCCTCCTGATCGGTCGCCGCGAGGCGACCAACGCCCTGATGCCCGAGGAGCAGCACGCCGTCGCCGTGCACGAGTCCGGCCACGCGCTGGTCGCGGTGTATTCCGACCACGCCGACCCGGTGGCGAAGGTCTCGATCCTGCCGGCCGGGCAGGCGCTCGGCGTCACGGAGCAGCTCCCCGTCGACGAACGACACCTGTACGGCGAGACCTACCTCCGCGAGTCGCTCGCGATCCGAATGGGCGGCCGGGCGGCGGAGCGGCTCGTGCTCGGCGAGGTGTCGAGCGGCGCCGCGAACGACCTCCAGACGGCCACGCAGCTCGCCATCCGGATGGTGCGCGAGTTCGGCATGAGCACCCGGCTGGGACCGGTCGGGTTCGGCGGCGTCGGACCGATGTATCTCGGGCAGCAGGAGGTCCGGAGCCGCGACTACGCCGAGGCGACCCAGGCGGTGATCGACGAGGAGGTCTCGCGCCTGCTCAAGGAGGCCGACGAGCGCGCGGAGTCGATCCTCGCCGAGCACCGCGATGTGCTCGACCGCGTCACCGAGCTGCTGGTCGAACGCGAGCTCATCGACGGCGAGGACGTCTACCGGCTGGCCGGGCGGAAGGAGCCGACGGCGTCGCCCGAGGGAGCGGCGGAACGCGCCGCGGCGTCCCGGACGGAGTCGCTCCCCGCGACGCCGGCCGACCCGGCGCCCTGACGACGCGGACGGACCCGCCGGAGGAGAATCGCGCAATGGATGCCGGAGCCGAGCCTGCTGCCGGCGGGGCGGAGGAACTCGTTCGCCGGGCGTACGGTGCGTACGCCCGTGGCGACCTCGAGGGCATGCTCGAGCTGGTCGACCCCGACCTCGAGTGGACGTTCCTCGATCCGGCGTTCGTCAACCCCGAGCCCCGCGTCTGCCACGGCCGCCACGGGCTGGAGCACGCACTCCGGCGCCAGGCCGCGCTCGGGCTGCGCTCGGAGGTCGAGGAGGTCGTCGCCGAGGGCGACCGGGCGATGGTCTCCATCATGACGCCGGGAGTGGATGCCTACCGGGCCGACCACCGCGCCGGCCCGAGCTACGACGTCGTCAGCGTGGCCGGCGGCCGCATCGTCGCCCTGCGCGCCTGCCGGGACCGGGAAGAGGCGCTGGCCGTGCTCCGGGGCTGATCGCCGCGTGGACTTCTCGCTCACCGACGAGCAGGAACACATCCGGTCGTCCGTCCGCGAGCTGTGCGCGGCCTTCCCGGAGGCGTACTGGCAGCGACTGGACGACGCCGAGGACTACCCGACGGAGTTCGTGCAGCGGCTCACCGAGCAGGGGTGGCTCTCGATCCTCGTCCCGGAGGACTTCGGCGGCGGCGGGCTCGGCGTGGCCGAAGCCTCGATCGTCCTCGAGGAGATCCACCGGTCCGGCGGCAACGCGGCGGCCTGCCACGCGCAGATGTACACGATGGGAACCCTGCTCCGCCACGGGAGCGACGAGCTGCGGCTGCGGTGGCTGCCGCAGATCGCCGACGGGACCGTCCGGCTCCAGGGGTTCGCGATCACCGAGCCCGACGCCGGGCTCGACACGCCGGCGATCACCACCCGGGCGGAGCTGCGCGGCGACCGCTACGTGATCAACGGCCGGAAGACGTTCATCTCGCGGGTGGAGCACACCGACCTGCTCCTGCTGCTCGCGCGGACGACGCCGCTCGACCGGGTCGAACGCCGGACGGACGGCATGTCGGTGTTCCTCGTCGACCTCCGCGAGGCCGGCGGCGCGATCGAGCACCGGCGGATCCCGCTGATGTTCAACCACCACACCTCCCAGCTGTTCCTCACCGACCTGGAGGTGCCGCGGGCCCAGCTCGTGGGCGACGAGGGGCGCGGGTTCGAGTACGTGCTCGCCGGCATGAACGCCGAACGCATCCTGCTCGCGTCGGAGGCGATCGGGGACGGCCGGTACTTCGTGGACCGGGCGTCGGCGCACGCGAGCGAACGCGTGGTGTTCGGCAGGCCGATCGGCGCGAACCAGGGCGTGCAGTTCCCGATCGCGCGGGCGCACGCGGCCGTCGAGGCGGCCTCCCTGGTGCGGTTCGGGGCGGCCTCGCTGTTCGACGCGGGGCGGGAGTGCGGCGCCGAGGCGAACACGGCCAAGCTCCTCGCGTCTGAGGCATCGTGGCAGGCGGCGAACGCGGCGGTGACGGCCTTCGGCGGCAGCGCGTTCGCCCGGGAGGTCGGGATCGAACGGAAGTTCCGCGAGACCAAGCTCTACGAGATCGCGCCGGTCAGCAACAACCTCGTGCTCGCGTTCCTCGGACAGCACGTCCTGGGCATGCCGAAGTCGTACTGAGGGGCCGCCGGTTCACGGCGGCCCCTCATGGAGCGCTGGGTGCCTCGCGGCCGTTAGTCGAACACGACGACCTGGCGGACCTCCACCGATCCGTACTTCGCGCCGGGAACCCGAGCCGCCAGCGCGGCGGCCTGCTCGGGCCCCTCGGCCTCGACCTTGTAGTACGCGACCAGCTGGGGGTCGGTCGTGACGACCGGCCCGTCCGCGGTCTCGATCCCCCCGTCGCGGACCCGGATGGTGGTCGCGGTCCCGGTCGGCAGGAACGGGTCCCCGTCGAGGAAGTTCCCGCTGTCGACGATCGAGTTCGTGAAGACCTCGTACTCGTCCGCGACGGCCTGGTTCTGCTCCGGCGTGGCATGCGCGCTCGCCTGCTCGTCGCCGTAGATCAGCAGCATGTACTTCACGGCTCTCGCCTCCTCCCGCGGTCTCTCCGCGTTCTCGTCCAGACGACGAACGGCGCGCCCGGAAATCGACAGCCCGCCCTCGTTCAGGGAGGCTTGTCCCCGTCGGCAGCTTCCGCGTGAACACGACCCCAGGAGTTCGGGCATGTCGATCCGCCAGGCGTTCAGCAACTGGCAGCGCTACAACCTGGCGTTTCGCGAGGCGGTGGCGGGCCTGAGCGAGGAGCAGCTCGAGATGCGGCCCGAACCCGAACGGTGGCCGTTGTGGGCGACCGTCGGGCACGCCGCGTGCCAGCGGGTGTTCTGGCTGTGCGTGTTCGCGGGCGAACCGGGCGCGGAGACCACTCGGTTCACGAACTCGGCGTTCGACTGCCCGGGGGACGACGACCTCGAGCACGTGCTGAGCGCCGATGAGCTCGCCGAGGCCCTGGACGCGACGTTCGCCATCGTCGAGGGCTGCCTCGACCGGTGGAGGCTCGACATGCTCGACGAGGTGATCCGGCACCCGGACTGGGGCCCACGGTGGGAGTACACCCGCGGCTCGGTCGTGCAGCGGGTGTTCGCCCACGACATCACCCACATCCAGGAGCTGAACGAGGCGTTCGCCCGGAACGGGCTGCCGCTGGTCGACCTCTGGGACTGACGGGCTCAGCGGGCCAGGCGGCCGAGGAGGACGCGCTCCGCGACCACGCCGGCGTCCCGGAGCCCCGCCTGTTCGCCCTCGTCCATGAGGGCGCGAACGGAGAACTCGAGGGCGGATCGCAGCGATTTCGGCTCGAGCGCGCCGACGTGCGTGCCGTCGAAGCCGGCCCGGGTCCCGGCTGAGAGGTCGTCGTAGCCGCGCGCCTGCGCCGGGTTCACCTGCTCGCGCAGGCAGGCCAGCGAGAGCCCGTGGTCGCGCACGGCGCCCACGTAGTGCTCGGCCTGCAGGAGGCGCCCGCGTTCGATGCATGCCCGGGCGTGCAGCGCGTACACGACGCCCCACCCGAAGACGTCCCCGGCCACCGCGGGCGTGGAGATGAAGAGGCTTCCGGGAGGCCCCGGCGCGGCGTCCTCCGGTTCCGCCGCGGTGTCGCCGAACAGCAGCCGGAACCGCGGCCCCGCCGGACGGAACTCCGCGGCCGGCGTCATGGACAGGTCGAGCTGCAGCGCGCCCGGCAGCAGGAACACGCGGTAGGTGGTCGGCCCCCGCTCGAGATCCACCAGCGGCACGGCGTCGAGGTCCCGGCGCAGCGTTCGCGTCCAGTCCTCGAGCACGCCGGTGACCAGCGCGCCATCGGCGATCCCGAAGGTCATGTCCAGATCGGAGAAGCGGTCGCCGGTCCCGGCGGCCAGCGAGCCCACGAGGGCTCCCGCGACGACGCGCTCGTCCTCGTCGGCGAGCCCGAGCAGTCGATCGCGGAGCGCGTCCCGCTGCGCGACGGTGAACACCGGACCGCGATGCTAGCCGTCGCCGCCGTCGGCCGCGAGCGGGACGGCGCCGGCCGGCCTCGCGGATCGCGGCCGGCGCCACCGCCCTGCGCGACTTCAGGCGGAGGGTCCCCGCAGCACCAGGAAGATCGTGCCGCCGACGTTCTCGGAGATCGACGTGCACGCCGCCGACGCGTCGGGAACCTCGGTCAGCTCGAACTCGTTCCGGTCTTCGGAGAGGCCCAGTCCTCCGGCGGCCGATCGAACCCGCTGCGCCGTCTCGTCGAGCGGCGCGCAGTCGTGCGCGATCGAACGGAGCTCGACCGCAAGGCGTTCCATGACCGAGTTCGGAGGCACCGGGCCGCTCAGGGCGCGCAGCGTGAGCGTGCTGCTCGCCGGGTCCAGGACCCCGGTGTCGACGCAGGTCCCCTGGTCGCTCGACGGGGGAGCCTGCAGCGCCCAGTCGGCCATGCCGAGCCGC
>DATLUW010000089.1:0-5993 GCA_035577825.1 Actinomycetota bacterium
CCTCGTCGCGCTGTACCTCGCGCAGGTCCGGAGGACGAAGTTCCCGCACGAGATCGCGGAGATCGTCGCCGAGCTCCGCACGCTCCCCGAGAAGGTCGAACGCGCGCTGCTGCTCGACGAGGAGGTTCGCCGGCTGTCCGAGCGGTTCTACGAGGCGCGGGACTTCCTGTTCATCGGGCGCCACACGGGCTACCCGGCCGCGCTCGAGGGCGCGCTGAAGCTCAAGGAGATCTCGTACATCCACGCCGAGGGGTATCCGGCCGGCGAGCTGAAGCACGGGCCGATCGCGCTGGTCGAGGACGGGGTCCCGGTGGTCGCGGTGGCGACCGAGTGCCACGTCTACCCGAAGGTCCTGTCGAACATCCAGGAGGTCAAGGCCCGCGGGGCCACGGTGATCGCGGTCGCGACCGAGGGCGACGAGCAGATCGCCGGCATCGCCGACCACGTGCTGTACGTGCCGCGAACGCCCGAGCTCCTCGCGCCGGTCGTGGTGAGCGTCCCGCTCCAGCTCCTCGCGTACCACATCGCCAAGCTCCGGGACTGCGACGTCGACCAGCCCCGCAACCTGGCGAAGTCCGTCACCGTGGAATAGCCCGGGCTTCAGACTTCGGGCCCGGCGTCGGGATCGAACCTGCGCATCGTTTCGATGACCCACCGCCGCGCCTCGGCGGCGGCCTCGTCCAGCGACATGGAACGCCCCTCGGCCCACAGGTCCTCGAGCCGGACGGCGGGAAGGAGGGACTCGACGGCGTCCCAGGGCGTGACGATGCCGAGGTTGGGCCGAGGCGCCTCGTGGTCCAGCTCCTCCCGGGCTCGTTCGATGGCCCCGCCCCACCGTGCGCCCAGCTCGGGTCGTCCATCGTCCACGGCCAGGATGGCGATGCCCTGCACGGAGACGGACATCCCTTCGGCGTGCGCGAGCACGAGGTTCGCTTCGAGGCACTCGAGCGCGGCGGAGAGCGCGCGAGGGACGTCGCCGTCCGCCTTCGCCAGCGCCACGACCATGGAGGAGGCCTGGACGATGCCCCACAGCTGGTGCCGTCGGCGGAACGTCCCGAGCGCGTCCTCGACGAGCCGCCGGTAATACGCGCGGTCGCCTCCCATCTCGTACCCGAGCATCCCGAGGGCCACGTGGGCGAACGCGAGGTTCACCTCGTCGCCGAGGTCCCGGAAGCTCTCCGCGGCGTCCTCCAGGAGCGCCTGGGCCGCCTCCGGGTCGCCGGTGAGGAAGCGGACGAACGCCAGGTTGTAGTTCGCCTCGGCCGTTCCCGGCTCGTCGCCGAGGTCGCGTGAAAGCGCGAGGCTCTCCTCGTAGAACGTCCTGGCGGATGGAGGATCGCGCTGCCAGTACACGATGCTTCCGAGCGCCGTGAGGCCTCGCACCCGGGCGATGCTCGGCTGCCCGGCAGCGGGGAGCGCCAGGAGCTCCTCGGTCGACGCCCTTCCCTCGGCAAGGTGGTTGCGCATCAGCCAGAAGCGCCACAGCGCCCACGCCATCGTGAGGCCGGAATCGGCGTCCTGCGTCTCGATCGACCGGCGAATCGCGGCCCGCAGGTTGTCGTGCTCCCGTTCGAGCCGGTCGAGCCAGCCCTCGTCCCGGTCGGTCAGCGCCGGCGCCGCCTGCTCCGCCAGGGCGCGGTGGAACGCCACGTGGCGTCGTCGCAGCTCAACCCGCTCGCCGCTGGCGGCGAGACCCTCGGTCCCGAACTCCCGGATCGTCTCGAGCATGACGAACCGGACCTCGCCCCGCCCGGGTTCGATCAGGATCAGGCTGTTGTCGGCCAGCGTCCCGAGGCCGTCCAGGGTGTCGATCCCGAGCTCCGAGCCCGGGTTGGCGACGGCCTCCGCCGCCTCGAGCGTCCAGCCACCGACGAACACCGACAGCCGGACGAACAGCCGCTGCTCCAGGGGCTCGAGGAGGTCGTAGCTCCACCGGATCGTCTCGCGCAGCGCGCGTTGCCGCGCGGGCAGGTCCTGGGCACCGCCCGTCAGCAGCGACAGACGGTGCTGCAGGCGGGCCACCATGTCGGCCGGCGAGATGAACTTCACGCGCGATGCCGCGAGCTCGATGGCGAGCGGGAGCCCGTCGAGCCGCGCGCAGATCTCGGCGATCGCGTCGGCGTTCGCCTCGGTGAGGACGAATCCCGGCGCCACGGCGGCGCCGCGCTGGACGAACAGCTGCACCGCCTCGAACTCCGACACCGGCTCGCCGGGTCGGAGGTTCGCGGGGTCCGGCGTGCGCAGGGGCGGGATCGGCAGCTCCTGTTCGCCCGAGACGTGGAGCGCCGCCCGGCTGGTGACCAGGATCCGGAGTCGCGGCGACCCGCGGAGGAGATCCGTGACGAACGGTGCCGCCCCGAGGACCTGCTCGAAGTTGTCCAGCAGCAGGAGCGCCTCGCGGTCGCGGAGCGCGTCGGCGAGGGACTCCCGGATCGGCCGGCCGGGCTCCTCCCGGACACCGACCGACCGCGCGAGCGTCGACGGGACCAGCCCGGCGTCGGTGATCGGCGCCAGCTCGACGAAGAAGGCGCCGTCCGGGAACGAGGGGACGAGCCTCGAGGCGGCCTCGATCGCGAGGCGCGTCTTCCCGGACCCGCCCGGGCCCGTCAGCGTCAGCAGCCGCGCTCCCCGCAGGAGCTCCAGGACCCGTTCCACCTCCGGACCTCGACCGACGAACCCGGTGAGGGGCGTCGGGAGGTTCGTCGGGACGTCCAGCGTCCTCGGTGGCGGGAACTCCGCCGGGAGTCCCTCGATGACGAGGTCGGTGAGCTCTTCCGGCCGCGCGATGTCCTTGAGGCGATGGCGGCCGAGCGGCCGCTGGATCACGCCGTCCGGGAGCCGGTTCTCGACCAGCGCGCGCGTGGACGCCGATATGAGCACCTGCCCTCCGTGGCCGGCCGCGGCGATCCGGGCGGCCCGATGCACGTCGAGGCCGACGTAGTCGTCGCCCCCGGCGACCCCCTCGCCCGTGTGGAGGCCCATGCGGACGCGGAGGGGAGCCGGCCACGCTTCCTCCGCCAGCCTCCGCTGCCCGGCCACGGCCGCCTCGACCGCCGCCGGCGCGCTCGAGAAGACCGCGAACACCGCGTCACCCTCGGTTCGCACGACCACGCCCCCGGCATCGTGGACGGCGTCCCGCAGGATCCGGTTGTGCGCCTCGACGATCGGCGGCCACTCCCGCCCGAGCCCGGCGACGAGACGCGTCGAGCCCTCGATGTCCGTGAACAGGAACGTGACCGTTCCGGTCGGGAGCGCCGAGTTCGTCATGACCACGCCGAAGCGTATGGGAGGCACGACCCGGTGTCCCCCGTGCCCCCGGTCACCGCACGACGAACGGCGCGGAGCGGCAGGCGCCGCCCGAGGTCACGAACGTCACGCGGTCGGGCGGCTGGACGTACTTCGTGCCGGTCGGCGTCGCGACGCTCCCCGGGATCGTGAACGTCATCCGGAACGCGTAGGCCGCGCCGGGGAGCGACAGGGGGACCGTCGCGTACGGCCGGCCGGCGCCGCGCGAGAGCTCCGCGGTGACGGTCACCGAGGTGGCGGGCGTGGCGCCCTGGCACTGGTTCCCCTCGAGCGTCACGACCGTTCCGGGCGGTCCCGAGGGCGGCGTCGCCGACAGGTTCGGGTCGATCGTCGGCGACTCGCGCTGGCGGGTGAAGGCGCGTTCGATGAGGAACCACGCGGGCGTTCGGAACGAGGACACGTCGACGCTCACGGTGATGGCCGTCGCGCCGGGTTCGGTGTCCTTCGCCATCGAGATGCGGTACGGGCTCACGCCGGCGTCCCCGATCACGCGGGTGTTCGCGCCGAGCGAGACCGGGTCGCCTGCCAGGGCGATCGGGTCGGACGTCCATTCGATGGTGCCGACGTGGGTGATCGGGAGCAGAACGCTCCGGGCGAACTCGTACCGGGCGCTCGCGCCGGGTCCCGGGCCGCTCGAGGCCACGAGGTCCACGCCGGTTCCCGCGGGGACGGCGGCGCCGCCCGGCGGGTCCTGCTCGAACACGATGCCCCTGGGAGCATCGTCGCTGTCCTGCAGGCCGATCGCGCCGACCTGCAGGTGCAGCGGGCCGAGGATCGCGCGGGCGTCGGCGGCGTCGACGCCCCGGAGGTCGGGCACGCGCACCTCCCCGGGGCTCAGGGCGCCCTGGACGGGCGGGGACTCGTTCGGCCGGCCGGCCGCGTAGCCGATGAACCCGCCCAGGAGCAGCGTCGCGAGGGCGATGACCACGGTCGGCCAGCCGAGGCGGCGGCGCGGGCGTTCCGGGGCCGCCGGAGCGGTGGGTTCCATGCGGGGCGAGTATCCCACCGGGCCATGGGGCCGGTCCCGGCGCGTGGGGTTGCTCGCCGTGCGCCCTGTGGCAAGCTTCGCGCCGATGAACGTGATCGGTCTCGGCGTCGACGTCGTGGACGTCGAGCGCGTCGAGGGCATCCTCGAACGGACCCCGGGGTGGCCCGCGCGGTACTTCGCGGAGGACGAGATCGCCTTCTGCGAGGCCTCCGGCCAGCGCGCCCGGTGCTACGCCGCACGGTGGGCCGCGAAGGAGGCCTGCGCGAAGGCGCTCGGCGGGGTGCCCGGCGGGCGGTGGCGCGAGATCCGGGTGGTGCGGGGCGACGACGGCCAGGTGACGATCGAGCTCGACGGCTCCGCGGCGGAGCGTGGCCGCGCAGTGGGGGTCGAGCGCGTGCTGGTCTCCTTCTCGCACGAACGGGGCGTGGCCGTCGCGGCCTGCCTGGCGGTGGGGCAGTGAGGCCGATCCTCTCGCCCGCCGAGAGCGCCGAGCTGGATCGAGCCAGCGCCGAACGCGGCGTCACCGTCGACTCCCTCATGGAGCACGCCGGCCGTGCGGTGGCCCGCGCCGCGGTCGCGCTGACCGGCGGCGTGTACGGCGTGCGGGTCGTCGTGGTCTGCGGCAAGGGGAACAACGGCGGCGACGGGCTGGTCGCCGCGCGCTACCTGCGCCGGTGGGGGATGGGCGCGACCGCGGTCCTGCTCGCCGAACCGGACGCGTTCACGGGGGTCGCCAGCGACAACCTCGCGAGGGCCCGCTCGGCCGGGGTTCGCGTCGTGGACGCCAGGGCGCTCGCCCGCGAGCTGTCGCGCGCGGACGTCGTGATCGACTCGATCGTGGGGACCGGGTTCCACGGCGCGCCCGAGGGCGCGGTCGGCGAGGGTGTCCGGGCGGTGGCTGCGGCGAGGGACCGGGCCGCGGTGGTGGCCGTCGACATCCCGTCCGGGGTCGACGGCGCGACCGGCTCGGTGGCCGGGGAGGCGGTCGCCGCGGACGTGACGGTGACGTTCGGCTCGCTGAAGCCGGGGCACGTGCTGTACCCGGGAGCGGCGCACGCCGGGGTGGTCGAGGTCGCCGACATCGGGTTCCCGTCCGACCTGGTCGCGAGCGACCTCCTGCAGGCCGAACCCGACGACGTGGCCGCCGTGTGGCCCGAGCGGGGGCCGGACAGCAACAAGCGTTCCACCGGCATCGTCCTGGTGGTCGGGGGCTCCCGGACCATGACCGGCGCCGTCCGGCTGATGGCCGGCGCGGCGCTCCGCGCGGGGGCCGGCCTCGTCCAGGTGGCCGTTCCTGAGGGCGTCCTGCCGGTCGTCCAGGCCGGGCTGGTCGAGGCGACGTTCGTGCCGCTGCCGGAGACCGCGGCGGGAACCGTTGCCGCGTCCGCCGCCGACGTCCTGGCCGGACGCCTCGACGGCGTCGACGCGGTCGCCGTCGGGCCGGGCCTGTCCCGGGACGAGGAGACGCTCGCGTTCGTTCGTGCGCTGGTCGCGTCATGTCCGGTGCCGGCGGTGGTCGACGCCGACGGGCTCACGGCGTTCGCGGGGCGGCTGGGCGACCTCGGCGACGCCGCCGACCTGGTGCTGACGCCGCACGCTGGGGAGTTCGCCCGGCTGCGGGGGAACGACGCGTCCGAGGTCGACGCCGACAAGATCGGCAACGTCCGCGCGCTGACGGCCGAGATCGGCGGCACCGTCC
>DATLUW010000090.1:0-2789 GCA_035577825.1 Actinomycetota bacterium
CGTCGGTGCGACGTTCGTCAGAGCGCCGGCCGTGGCTGTCGAGACGTACAGCACGTCACCGGCGGAGAACGCGCTCGTGTCGAAGTTCTCCAGGGCGCCGAACAGGATCAGGCGTCCGAAGGTCGCGGTCGCGATGTCCTCGAACACCAGGCCGTACGCCGGCAGCGTCGTGGCACTGTCGGCCTTGGCCTTGGCCACGGTCGCGATCGTGCCCGTCGAGCCGTTGATATAGACGACCGAGCCCTTCGCGATTGTGCTGCCGGTGTTGTTCCGGACGACGACGATCGAGTCCCGCGTGATCTCGATCTTCGAACCCGTCGAGTCGTACACGTGCGGGACGGCGAAGCCCTGCTGATCGAACGCGGCGAGAATGACGGTCCCGGACGCCGGTGCAGCTGGCGCGGCCTGCGTCGTCAAGTGGGCTTGATAGACCGTCGGAGAAGGGTATGTCCCGGAAAGGTCGCCGCTGGCGGTGCCCGTCGGCGTGCGCGCGTCGGAGAGGCGAGAGTCATTGCCCTGGCAGACCGTGTTGGCGGCCGTGCCGTAGGTGCATGCATGCGCGTGGTCTTCGCGCGCGCTCTTGGCGCTCGTCCCGACAGCGCCCGTCGTGGTCCCGATCGCCGTCGGGGTTGCCGTCGCCTGCGTCACGCCCAGCGTGCCGGACGTGTAGGTCAGCGTCCCATCAACGACCTGGAGCACTTGCCCGCCGACCCAGGGAGTCGCGCCGGTGCCCGCTGCCAGCGCTACCCAGAGCTGCTGGGTGTCGAGCTGGAACGCCATCGAGTCCACGTCGCCCGCGGCGACCGTGAGCGCCTGCCTCGCCGTGGCGTTGGCTGGCGTCCACTTGACGCCGCCCCCCGGGGAGCTCGCGAATTCGGTCCAATTGCCGTCACTAGTCGGGCCTCCGCCGAGGTACCTGTACGCCTTGAACGTGTTCGCGCCGTCGGAGTCCACGACCAGGACGAGCGCGCCCGTCGTCAGGAGCTGGCTGCTGATCGCGTTCCGCGCGGCATGATTCGCGACCACGCGGCAGCCGTTGAAGGCATTAATGTCCTTGACGATCGGGAATGTGTTGTCGCCCGCGGCCGGCGTAACGGTCCCGCCGATGTTCACTTCACCGGACATGTCGGAAGCCCTCCACGGCGAGAATCACGAGCAGGAGCACGGGCCAGAACGCCGCGATCGTGACGATGTCCAAGTAGGTGAGATCCGAGTGATCTCGTTTCTCCTGCGCCCCGTGCGTGCACAGAAACAGCGCGCAGAGCACGTACACGAACAACGCGGCGTGGGACAGGAGGGTCATTTGCGGGGGCATCCTTGGAGCACGGAGAAGTCTACCCCATGCGTGAGACAGCGTCGATCTTCCGGCCAGATCGCGCCCGGCGGCACGACAATCCGGCACGGGCCTCGACGGACCAATCGCTTCGGGCGGCCGTTCACGGTCACGAGCTTCATTGCTGCGCCCCTCGCACGCCGACGACCAGACCGACGCAGTACGCGAAGAGAATGCAGATCACCAGCGACACCCGCGAGCCGACGCACGCGCACATGAAGATGAACATCAACGCCGCTAGGTACGCCATCACGTCACCCGGATGTTGATGGTCCCTGCGGTCCCGATGCCTGCGAAGTGCGAGCGGTAGATGTTGTAGGTAGTCGTCACGCCGTTCGTGTTGGTGACGCTGACGCTGCCTGTGTTGTCGAACGGCACTGAGAGGTTGGTCGTGACGTCCGTGAAGGTCGGCGTGCCGTAACTCGAAGGAATGCAGAACCAGTCATAGAGGCTACCTGTGCTCTCAGCGAGCCAGTTGGCGATTGAGCGCGTCGTCGAGAGAACGTCGTGCGTCAGGCCTTCGATGTCGCTCTCCGTCGTGACGCTCGCGGCTGCGCCGTGGTAGACGTCGAAGGCCCAGGCGTCGGAGGACTGGCGAGTCGTCGTGCCGCCTGGCGTGCGCGTCGCGGTGAGGGTGTAGACGACGCTCGTGACCGTCGTCTTCGTGTACGAGTGCGCGTAGGAGAACGAGGCGAACGGGGTCGTTAGCGGCGCCGAGGCGTTGCCCTGGTTGTCGATGATCGAGGCGCTGTCTGGGAGCTGATTGTACGTCGCCGTGAAGGCTGGCGTCGTGACCGTGTCGCCGACCCTGTGCAACGTCGTGCCGACCCGAGCGAAGGAGTTGATCACGAGCGCCGTCGGCAGCGGTCCGAAGATCGGCTGCAGCGTTGCGTCGAGCTGCAGGACGTCGCCTGCGGCCGTGGCTTGCGGGAACGGACCCGACGGGCCAATCGACTTGCCTGCGCCGACGACCGTCGTCGGGGGCGCCAAGGCGTTCGGGATCGTCAGCGTGAGAGCACAGTGCGTTGTGTCACTCGGCGTGCCCGCGGTGTAGTAGCCCGCTCCCGCGATGAACACGCCGACGCCTGGTTCGATCCACGAGGTCGCCGCCATCTGGACGACGACCGACGCGCCGATCGCCGGCTGAGTGAAGCTCGCGGTCGTGAGGCTGAACGCGCTCGCTCCGTCCGTGCCGTCGATGCCGGGCGAACCCGCCGGCGAGATCTGCCCAGGCGCGATCGTCGTCCCAGGCGCCGCCTGCACTGGGCTGTCGACGTTCGTGAGCACGGTCGTGCCGTCGAGCGCCGTGCTCTGGACGCGGTACACGCCGCCGCCCTGCACGAAAACCCATTGTCCGGGCACGCACCAGGCGTTCTGCACGACTTGCACGGTCACGTTGCTGTTGACCGCGGGCTGCACGTAGGACGAAACCAACGTGCTGAATGCGTCGCGGCCG
>DATLUW010000091.1:0-3217 GCA_035577825.1 Actinomycetota bacterium
GCTTGAAGTTCGTCGCCAGGATGACCGCGCCCGGATAGACCTCCATGCGCTGCAGCAGGTAGGCGACCTCGATGTTGGCGTAGCGGTCGTGCGAGTCGCCGACCTCCGAGCGCTTGCCGAACAGCGCGTCCGCCTCGTCGAAGAACAGCACGAGGTTGCCGGACGCCGCGCCGGTGAAGATGCGTTCGAGGTTCTTCTCGGTCTCCCCGATGTACTTGCTCACGACCGAGGACAGGTCGACCTTGTAGAGGTCGAGGCCGAGCTCGCCGGCGACCACCTCGGCGGCGAGCGTCTTGCCGGTCCCCGACGTGCCGGAGAACAGCGCGACGAGCCCCGGCGACGGATGGGCCGTGAACCCCCACTCCCGGTGGACCCGCGCCCGGTGGCGGTACCGCGCGACCAGCTCCTCGAGCTGCTCCTGCTGGTCCGGCGGGACGACGAGGTCGGGCCATCCCCGGGACGGCCGGACCCGCGAGGCCATGCGGTCGAGGTGGCCGCTCGCGATGCGGCGGACGGCGGCGTCGACGTCGCCGCCCATCGCCCGGGCCGCGACGCCGACCAGGCGGAGCTGGTCGCGGCCGACCCGGTGTCCGGCGGGCGGCTCGTCGCCCACCACCCTGCGCCAGTCCTCGGCGTCCGCGACGCCGTCCTCGACGCGAACCTCGGCCCACGGCGTCCGGGGGAGCATCTCGATCGCGAGCTCGGACGGCGACGAGAGCGCCCACACGAGGTGGTCGGCGCGCTCGATCCGCTCGCGGGCCTCGGCGGTGAGCTCGCCGGCGATCTCGAGGATCAGCCCGAGGCCTTCCACCGTGGCCTCGCGGACGAGCGCGTCCCAGGCTGCGGCGTCGTCCGGGACGGGCGAGACCAGGAAGCGGTTGCCGGCGCAGCGGTCGGTCGCGGCGCCGAGGCGGGACGCGCGGTCGGGGCCGGTGACGAGGATCATCGCGATGCCGCCGCCGCGATCGCGCGCCTCCAGGACTTCGGTGCCATGCGGAAGGCCCGAGTCCGGGGAGTCGTCGCCGGCCAACGCCCAGGCGACCCTGGAAGGCACGGACGCCATGCGGGTCGCCCACGGCCCGGCGGGCTCCACCTCGACGAGGCAGGCTCGCGCAAGCCTGGAACCGGGCGCCACGGCGCCGCTCGCGGCCGGGTCCATGCAGCGGTGGAGGGTCGACAGGGTGAGCCGCGGCAGGTTCGGGCTGTCCTGGAGGTAGACGGCGAGCCGCTGGCGCCGTTCGTCGAGCTCGACGGCGGCGAGCAGCGCCAGCACCTCGGCCTCCTCCGGCCGGAGGCGGGCGCGGCGGACGATCCCCGCGAATCGCGACCGGTCGTCCAGGGAATCCCGGAAGGCGGCGCGGACGGGATCGATGGCGGCGGCCGCCGGCGGGCGTTCGGCGTCGCCGGACAGCTCCGCGATCAGCCGGCCGGCGTCGGTCTCGTCGACGAATCCACCGGGGGTGGGACGCTCCTGCGCTCCCCACCGCACGGCCGCCGCGGCCGACTCCGCCGCGAGGAACGCGTCTGCGAACACCTCCCAGAGCTCGGGCTGTCGACGGGTGGACGCCGGGTTCGCGCCTTCCTCCGGCGCGGCGACGCGCACGACCGACACGTCAGATGACTCCCTGCCGGGTGGCGAGCGCGACCGCGTGCGCCCGGCTCCGGCAGTTCAGCTTCACCAGGAGGTCGTGGACGATGTTCTTCACCGTCCGTTCCGAGTAGGAGAGCTTCACGGCGATGTCGCGCGTGTCGTCGCCCTCGGCCAGGAGACGGAGGACGCCGAGCTCGCGCGGGGCCAGCGGGCCGTTCACGCCGCGGGTCGCGCCGCGCGCCAGCATCTCGAGCAGCCGGCCGAGGAGCGAGGGCGGCAGGGTCCCGTTCCCGGCCACGACGGCCCGGAGCGAGCTCGACAGCGCGGCCGGCGTCATCTGCGAGCGAACGAGGAAGCCGGCGATCCCCGCCTGGACCGCGTCGAGGAGCGTCTCCTCGCCGGGACTCCGCGCCACGCCGACGAGCCGGACGTCCGTCCCGGCCGTGAGGTGCACCGCCCGCTGCAGCCCGCCGCCCTCGAGATCGAACAGCAGCACGTCCATGCGCGCCGGCTCGGGGACCGGGTCGAACGCCGAGCTCTCCCCGGCCAGCGCGAACCCGTCGGCGGTCAGGCAGCTGACGAGGCCGCGCCGGAAGATCGCGTTGCGGTCGTCGACCCAGACGCGCGGGGAGGAAGCCGGATCCATCGAACCCATCGCACCACGCATGCGGGCCTTCGCGACAGGTCCGGGCGAACAGACTTCCGGACGCTCCCTGCCGTCCCGACCGGGCCGGTGGTCGCGCCGTGTGGACCGCGGGGCCGCCCGAGGGATCGCCCGCCGCCCCCGATCGGGCCTCTGCCACGTCCAGATCGATCGACTTGGTTGCCCGTTCGGGCAACACGCGGTCGCCCGAATGTGAGGGCACGATCAGATGAGGCCCTCGCGGATCCCCCGCGCGACGGCCTGGGCGCGGCTCCGCGCGCCGAGCTCGCGTTCGACGTCCTGGATCAGACTCTTGATCGTTCGCTCGGAGTAGCTGAGCTCGCGCGAGATCTGCATCGTGTCCGCGCCCTCCGCGAGCAGTCGGAGCACCTCCAACCGCCGGCGGTCGAGCCGCCCCGCGTCCGGCTCGGCGCGATCGGACCCGATGCGGAGTCCGGCGGCCGCGGCCCGCACGGCCCCGATCAGCCGGTCAGGCGTGAGGGTGCTCCTGGGCAGCACGGCCATCACGAGCCCGGCCGGTGCGTCGAGCCGCATTCCGTCGTGGTCGCCGCACACGACGAGCGGAAGCTCGGGCAGGTCACCCGTCACGGCCGGCGACACCACGACGACGTCGGCGTCCTCGGTGAGCGGGCCGGCCGGGACGTCGGCCACCACGACGATGGTCGGGTCGTCGGCGAGGCACGTCACAATGCCGCGGCGAAAGATCTCGTGTTCGTCGACGACGGCGACACGGACGGGGCGCATTGGGGAGACTGCTCCTTCCGTTCGAGGCGCGTATCTTGCCCCGGTTGCTCCTGGCCAGCAATCCGACGTGTGGGCGCCGCACGCTTCGCACGATTGTCCGATTCGTCAACGTCCGGGCGAGCGCCCCGGCCGAAGCCCGCTGCGGCCCGCCGAGCTACGGCGGCGACCGGTCCCAGACGATCTTCGTTCCGTCCGGCGAGTACTCCGCGTCGGTGTCG
>DATLUW010000092.1:0-3026 GCA_035577825.1 Actinomycetota bacterium
CGTCATCCTGCATGTGACCTGCTGAGACGTGGCGAACCTCGGGCACCCGTGCCTGGCTCGCCGTCATCGAACGAACGTGATCCGCCGCCCCGGCGATCAGCCGCCGAGTGGGACGCCGAACGCTTCGTACATGGAGTGGAACGCCCACACTCCCAGGCCGAACATCGCCGCGATCACGACGGCCGAGGTGAGACCGGCGATCCATCGGCGGCCGGGGATCCTGGTCACGAGCCAGGCACCGAGCAGCGCGATCGCGCCGAGCGCCGGAAGGTAGAACCTGACGACCTGCACGGTGACGGAGGTCGGGTCGGTCGTCCAGGTGTACGCGGCGTACAGGCCCCAGACCGCGAACCACGACCCCGCGAGGGCGAAGCCGATCCAGAGATCGCGACGCGCCACTGCTCCGACTTCGCCGCCGGCCCGGCGGAGCACCAGCCACCGGACGACGATCCACCCCAGCGCGATCAGTCCGAGCACCAGCATCGGCATCGCCAGCACCAGGTGCGGCGGCATCAGGCGGAGATTCGGCCAGATCGCGCCGAGCGCGAAGGTGACCTCCCCGGGCCGGTACCCGGACGCGAGCGGGCCGCCGTAGACCAGGTCATCGAAGGTGGCCACGCCGACAACGAAGACGGCCACGGACGCAAGCCACCAGCACACCGTTCGCAACGGGAGCCTCGCGGTTCGGAGCCGCCAGGCCACCGTCACGACCACGACGGCGCAGCCGAGGACGACGATGTTGGTGTAGCGGACGAAGGTCGCGAGCTCGATCGCCACGAATCCGGCGAGTCCAACCCACGTGCGCCGCCGGGAACTCGCCTCTGTTGCCAACACGGCCCACAGCAAGAGTCCGGATCCGGCCGCGACCAGCGAGGCGTCGGTGAACGTCGGCATGTAATCGCGCCAGGCGAACGCCAGCGCGGCACCGGATGAGCAGTACAGACCCACCGCCGCCACCCCGCCCAAACGCCCGAGCCAGCGCCGGGCGCCGATGAACAATCCAAGGCAGGCCAGCAACCCGTAGAACAGCGGCGCCCAGCGGATGATGCCGAGCGCCTGGAACGGCGCCGCGAGGAACGGATAACCGGGGTCCTTCTCGCTGATGTATCGCCCGTCGGCCAGCTCGACCCATTGGTTCGGGGGTGCGGCCGGGTTGTCTCCCAGCTTCGCCGCCAGGGTCTCAGCCTGACCGATCGACAACGACAGGAAATGCCCTTCGGTCATCGCCACGATCGATGCCCGGTAGGCGCCGTCATCGGGCTCCGCGGTCTGAGGGGCGGCGGAGAGGACCGCCACGCACAGCGCCGCGAATGCGGCAACGACGAGCGCCGCCTCCATCCATGCCGGTCCGATGCTGCGGTCCGAACCCACCACGACGTGGCTCGACTCGTCGGCGCGGCGCGTCCCGGCGGGCATCCCGCCGCCTCCGGCTATTCGGGGTTGCGTCATCCTTCGGTTCTACGCCGAGGTGGATGACACCGGCGCCACACGCGATGTCACGCGGATGTCATCCGCGCAGGCGCACAATGGCGGCGTGCGCGTACTGGTCGTGGAAGATCATGCCGCGCTGGCCAACCGGATCGGTGAGGGGCTGCGCGACGCGGGGTTCGCCGTCGACGTGGTGTACGACGGCGCGGCCGCCCTCGAGAGCACGACCGGCACCGCATACGACGTGGTCGTGCTGGACCGGGACCTTCCACTCGTGCACGGCGACACCGTCTGCCGCCAGTTGGCACAAGACGGGTCGCCGAGCCGCATCCTGATGCTCACCGCGGCTGGGGACGTCGACGACCGTGTCGACGGGCTCGAGCTGGGCGCGGACGACTACCTGGGCAAGCCGTTCGCCTTCCACGAGCTGGTCGCGCGCATCCGCGCCCTGGGACGGCGCGGACCCGGCGCGCCGGCCATCGTGCGGCGCGGCGACCTCGTGGTGGACCGCGCCCGGCACCGCGTCAGCCGCGCCGGCGCCCCGCTGACCCTGACCCGCAAGGAGTTCGGCGTGCTCGAGTGCCTCGCGGCGGCGGAGGGCGCACCGGTCAGCGCCGAGGAGCTGCTCGAACACGTCTGGGACGCGCACGCCGACCCGTTCAGCAACACGGTGGCCGTCACCGTCGGCCGTTTGCGCCGCAAGCTCGGCGACCCCCCGCTGATCGAGACCGTCGTCGGCGTCGGCTACCGGCTGTGAGCAGGTACGTCAGCGCCCGGTCGCGGCTGACGCTGCTCTACACGTCCCTGTCCGCACTGGGCGGAGCTGCGCTGGTCGTGATCACGTACGTGCTGGTCGCGAACAGCCTGCACGGCAGCACGACCCCCAGGCTCCCGGCGGCGGTCCAGAGCAACCTCGCCAGGTGCCTCGCTGCGGCATTGCGGCATGGAAGCGTGTCCCCCGAGGTCATGTCGAAGTGCGGCGACGTGTATGCGAACGGCGTCGAGGCCGGCGCCGCAGCCCAACGCAGCACTGCGCTCACCCACCTGCTGACGTACTCGCTGGCCACGCTGGCCGGGGTGATCGTGCTCGCAGCCTTCGTTGGATGGATCGTCGCAGGGCGGATCCTGCGGCCGGTCCACCGGCTCACCGCGGCTGCTCGCGCGGCGAGTGAGCGGAACCTTTCCCAGCGCATCGAGCTGCAGGGCCCGCGTGACGAGCTGCGTGAGCTCGCCGACACGTTCGACGCGATGCTGGAGCGACTCGACCGTGCCTTCGCCAGCCAGCGGCAGTTCATCGCCAACGCGAGTCACGAGCTCCGGACGCCGTTGACCGTCATGCGCACCGCGATCGATGTCGTGCTCGCGAAGCCGGCGCCGACCCGCGACGAGCTGCTCTCGATGGCCGCCGACGTCCGCCAGGCGGTCGACCACTCACAGCGGCTCATCGAGGTGCTGCTGGTGCTCGCGCGCAACGATCAGGCCCGCGCCCTCACCGAACCGCTGGACCTCGCCGCTGTCGCCGAGGACGCTCTCGATGGACGTCGGGCCACCGGCATCACCATGACGACCACGCTCGACGAGGCTCCGGTGGTCGGGGA
>DATLUW010000093.1:0-2502 GCA_035577825.1 Actinomycetota bacterium
CCGAGGAATCGTCCGGCCACCGGCACGACATCCTCTCTGTCTTCCCGACGCCACGACCGGAGATGTACCGCCGGTACGCGCCGGACCTGTACGAGCAGAAGTTCGGCGAGGACTCGCCGGAGCTGCCCGTTGAGCCACCCGCGGAGGCGAGCGTCTCTGACGTTCAGCCGGAGGTGGCTCCCGAACCCACGGTCGACCCGGAGGACGTGTTCCTCTGCTTCGACTGCGTGCCCGCCGCCGAGTTCAAGACGGCCGCGGGACTCAAGAGCCACGGCCGCGCCAAGCATGGCGACGCGCCGGAGAAGGCGGCTTCCGCCGCCGACGAGACGCCGCAGGCAGCGGCAGACGTCGACCCCCAGGCTGGGGTGGACGCGGAGTAGAACATGACCGCCACACCAGGAGCATCCAAGAGGCTGGCGACCGCGGGCAACGCGGACGACTCGCAGCCCATCGGGCCGGTCGGCCAGCACAAGGCCGACGCCCTCACTACCGGGTCCAACACGTCCGTCAGCGACGTGTCCGCCGACCCGACCCACCCCACGCAAGTGACCAAGTCCGGTGACTTCAACGCCGGGGCTGCACTCATGGACCTCCGTGCAGGCACGGAGGTCATCACGCTGTCCTCGTTCGGGACCGGCGACTCGTTCACCATCACGTTCCAGGAGGCCGACGGCACCAAGGTGACCACGGCCGCCATCGTGAAGGCGACGAACTCCGCGGCCTCGGACGTGCAGACCGCCATCCGCGCGGCGCTGACCGGCACCGACCTCACGGTCGTGTCCGGCAACGACGGCGGGCCGTACACCATCGTGTACAACCGCTTCTACCAGGGCCGCAGGTTCCCCAAGATTGTGGCTGTGACGTGCACCAACTGCACCGCGACGTACGCCCGCACCAAGACCCCGGCCTCGCGCCTGGGCGGCGGGCACCTCGGTGAGTCGCTGTTCGACGGCGACGGCGTTGGCCCCGGCCACGCCCTGACCGGGCCGGTCACCACGACCACGCCGGGCTCCGCCACGAACGAGGTGCAGACCCTGACCCCGGGTGCAGGCGTCGACGGCGGGACCGTCAAGATTCAGTTCCGTCGGGAGACGTCCGGCCCCCTGGCGTGGAACGCCACCATCGCCACCATCCAGGCCGAGGTCGACGCGATGTTCGCCCGCATGGGCGGGCCCATCAGCGCGGCCTCCGGCACCGACAGCCCGGTGGTCACCATGACCGGCGTCGAGGTGGCGACCATCGACCTGGGCGACATCAACACCGGCGACACGTACAAGCTGACGTACAACTCCGTCGAGTCGACCACGGCCATCGCGTACGACACCTACCTGGCCGACCACACCGTGCCGCTGCAGGCGGCCGTCAACGAGCTGCTCGGCAGCACGACCGCCGCCACGGTGGCCAAGGTTGACGCCAACACCTACACGGTGACGAAGAACGCGAGCGGGTCGTTCGCCTCCACCTTCAAGGTGACGAGCGCCACGACCTTCACCCCGCTGGGGACCGGCGGCTACACGAACGGTGGGAAAATCACCACCGACTTCGTGGACGCCTCGGGCCAGGCGGTGTGGACGTTCACCTTCAGCCGGGGCTACTTCGACGGCAAGCCCGTCCGCGGCGGATTCCGCATCGTGGACAACGCGGGCGCGGGGACCTTCACGGACGGCGGAGTGGCCGACACGGCCACCATCGCGGTGGCCACGCCCGGCGTGCTGGGCTCGGCCTCGGTGGCCTACACCGAGCTGGCGACCTACGGGGACGCCGTCCTCGTGGCGCTGGTCAAGGACGACACCGGAGTCGTGTACGCCAACGGCACCAACGGTGTGCCGCTGCTGGACACCGACACCCCGGTGGTCATCAGCGGTCTGCCTCAGGGCACGTACACGCTGGTGGCGCGCACCTACGACACCGAATCGCGGAGGCTCGGCCCAGTGTCGACCGAAGCGGTCACGATTGCGTAGGCGGCCATGGCCATCGACCCGACCAATCGCATCGGCGGAGAGCTTGGGCTCGGCGCGCGACTCGACAGCGAGGACATCTACGTGACTGTCTCCGCTGACGACGCCGCCGCGACCACGCTGACCGAGGCGGACGAGGTGACCCTTCGGGAGTTCCTCGACGCCGTCGTCGCCGAGCTGTAGGAGACCGACATGCCATTCAGCAACCGCGACAGCGGAGTCCAGGCGGACTTCATCCCCGAGGACGAGACACCCAAGGCGTCCCACGCCTCCGACCGGGTGGACGTCACGGACGGGACCGGCGGCGAGAGCGCCGTGGCAATCGCCACCGCTCGAAGCATCGCGCTCGGTGAGTCCGAGGTCTCGGGCCCGGAAGCCATCTGACAAGGGAAGCGACGGAGCCCCAGCCTGCCCAGCGGGCTGGGGCTCTTTCTCTAGGGGGCAACAGTGACGTTCTGCTACATCTGCACGTCGTGCGAAGCAACGGGCACCTCCACCTCGAACCAGAAGGTAGGCGCGGCCTGCCCGGTCTGTCCTGAGGGCG
>DATLUW010000094.1:0-4285 GCA_035577825.1 Actinomycetota bacterium
CGGAGCACCGCGAACCGGTCGTGGCCGAAATTGTCCTTCACAGCGGTGGCCACGACCTTGCCCGAGCCGCCCACGGAGAGCCCGAACACCTCGTCCTGCCCGGTCGAGAGCGATTCCGACACGCGCCCGCCCGTGCCGAAGCTGCCGTCCAGAGCCCCGGTGGAGGTGAGCCCGGCCAGGGCGCAGTCCGTGGAGTTCTTCATCCCTCCCACGACGAACCCCGAGCCGTCCTGCGCGATCGAGGTGCACTCGTCGTCCCCCGAGCTGAAGTTCACGGTCGCCTTCCCGTCCGAGCTGAAGCTCGTGTCGAGCGTGCCGGACGCCGTGAACCGGGCCACCCCGAACCGTTCGTCTCCCTGGCTGTTCGTCGTGGTCCCGCAGGCCGCAGCCCGGTGGTCGGACTGGACGGTGACGGCGAACGCTCGGCTGCCCTCCAGGCCGAGCGACGCGAACGCGAACCCATCGTTGCTGAACGTGTGGTCGAGGTGGCCATCGTCGTTCAACCGGAGCAACAGGAAGACGCTCCGGTGCTGAAACCGGGGCTCCACCTGCCCCGCCAGCACGATCCTGTCTCCGTCCATGGCGACGGCATCCGCCTGCTCGCCGAACCCGGCCAGGGCGAAGACCTCCTTCCCCGAACCGCCCCCGAACGACGGGTCGAGCGTGCCGTCGGCCTGGAACCTCGCGACCACGATCCTCGTGTCGGCCGAGTTGCACGGCGACCGCCGGAAGCCGGCGACCACGATCCGGCCCTGCGAGTCGACGGCCATCCCCTCCGCGAACGAGCAGTCGCCGAAGTTCGCGGTGGCGATTCCGTCACCCCCTCCGAAGTTGTGGTCCCGCCCCCCCGCCGGCCGGTACTCGACGACGGCGAACCCGTTCGAGGTGCCGGCGGCGTTCCCCTGGTTCCCCGCGACCAGGACGTCCCCGTTCGCGGCCTGGGCCACGCCGGCCTGCCCGTCGGACGAGGCCTTCACCGCCGTCGTGACGGTGCCGTCGCCGTCGAACGACGTGTCGAGGTCGCCCGGCGCGGCAAGGGCGGGCAGCTCCACGAGCAGCACGGAGAGCGAGGTCGCCGCGGTGAGCGCGACGACGCGTCGGAGGGTAGGTCGGGTCATGCTCGCGCCTCCTCTTCATTCGCTCCCTGGAGGCGCCGGTGCTCGATGCGGTCACATGGTGCGCGGAGCCCGCAGACAGGTCAAGCCGTCGGGAGGGCCGCTGAGCCGGGGTCGGCGGCCCGTCAAGCCGGGGCGAGGACCGCCAGCTGCAGGAGCCACGTTCCGCCGCTCAGGCTGGCGCTCGCTCCGTGCGACCCGGACGGAGAGGAAGCTCCCGGTCTCAGCCGGGTCGAGAAACACCACGAGGCCGTGCCCGGCTGCCAGGCGGAGCATCCGGTCGACCCGAGCGAAGTACGCCGGGTTCGGCGTGGCGAGGTCGCCGGGCATCGTGAACGGGACGATCCCGTCGTACGTGCTGCCGTCGGGCCGCCCGCCCGTGTAGGTCGAGCACAGCAGATTGACCCACATGGCGTTGACCCCGGCAGCTTTGCGGTCGGCGAAGAACCCGTCCGCCTGGTGCGGCGAGAGGTTGACCGTGAGCGCCTGCGGCGAATCCCCGGTGAGCAGCACGGGCACCCCATGCCGGTCGACGAGGTACCGCCCGGTCGGGCCGACCTTGAGCGGATACGCGGGCGCAGCCTGCGCGTCGGCGTGCGCCCGCGCGGCATCGACCGTAGCTCGCGCGGGAGTCAGGACCGTGAGCGACAGCAGCGCGACGCCGATGAGGGATCCAACCAGCGTTTTCGTGTTCCGCATCACGTCTCGAAGCTCCCGCCCGCGGGACGGTTCCGTCGAGAACAGTATCGGCGCGGGGTTCAGCGCCGGTGGGACGTCAGCCGCGGTGGGGGCGGAACGTCGTGCGGATCTCCTCGACCAGCCGATCGGGAACCTCCATCGCCGGGAAGTGGCCGCCGCGCTCGAGGCGGACGACCCGCTCGAGGTTCGGGTAGGCGCGTTCCAGCCAGGCATCGGGCGGCATGGCCAGACGGGGTTCGTTTGGCACGAGGACAGTCGTCGGAACGACCGGGGTCGGACCCGGCCCGGCCCAGTCGACCAGCGCGTACATGCGGCACGAGCTCGCGATCGTCCGGGTCGCCCAGTAGATCGTGAGATTGGCCAGCACGAGGTCGAGGTCCATCGCGTCCCACGTCGCCGGGTCGCTCCAGGACAGCCACTTGTCGAGGATCCACGCGGCGAGCCCCACCGGCGAGTCGTCCAGACCGAACGCGAGCGTCTGCGGCCGAGTGGCCTGGACGTGCGCGTACGCGCCCTCGTCGCGGTTCCACCGCTCGTCGTCGCGGACGAACGCCGTCTCGGCGTCGTTCCGAGGATCGCGGGGTTCGAGCCAGCTCGCGGTCTGGACGGCCACGACGTCGCCCTCCGTTCGGCCCGCGAGCGCGTTGGCGATGCTCCCGCCGAAGTCGTCGCCGTGCACGACGAACCGCTGGTACCCGAGCACGCCGGTCATGAGCTCCGCGAACGAATCCGGGACTTGGTCCCAGCGGAGCGCGCGGTCGAGGAACCGATCCGAGAACCCGAATCCGGGCATCGACGGGATCACCACCGAGAACGCGTCGGCCGGGTCGCCGCCGTGCGCGGCCGGGTCGGTCAGCGGGCCGATCACCCCGAGGTACTCGACGAACGAGCTCGGCCACCCGTTCATCAGCAGCAGCGGGAGCGGGTCGGGCCCAACGCCGGGGACGTGGACGGCGTGCAGCGTCAGGTTCCCCACCGTCGCCCGGATCTGGGGAACCGTGTTGACGCGCTCCTCCACCGTACGCCAGTCGAACTTCCGCCACTGCTCGATCAGGCGGACGACCTCGGCGAGGCGCTCCGCGTCCTCGGTCCCGTCGAGGACGAACGCCTCGGGCATGCGCGCGCCGTCGAGCCGCTCTGAGAGGTCCTCCAACACCGCGTCGTCGATCCGCACCTCGAACGCCTCGACCGAACCCGTCATCGCTACCCCTCCTCGTCGGTTACAGACGTGAAGGCTATGCCCGTAACTGGTTACGAGTCAAATCCGAATGGGGGTAACATCGACGGCGATGGACGCACGCGATCCAGCCCCCGGCCGCCTGGCGCTCGTCGAGCGGTTCCTGCGCACCCGCGAGGACGTCGTGGACGAGGCCGGCATGCGGGCGTGGTTCCGCTCGGAGGGCATCGCGGGACGACTTCCCGCGGGCTCGTTCGAACGGTTCGTCCGGGTCCGCGAATCGATTCGCGACCTCGCGTCGGCGCACAACGGCGGGCCGGAGCCCTCCTCCGGGCGCGAAACGGTCAACGCCGAGATCGCTTCGCTGGGGTTCGCGCCGCGCGTGACCGGCACCGGCGAGGCGGTCGAGTTCGTCGCCCCCCGGAGCGACCCGTTCGCCGGGATCCTGGCGGCGTTCCTGTCCTCGGTGTCCGACGGTTCGTGGACCCGCATGAAGGCCTGTGCGGCCGACGACTGCTCGTACGCGTTCTACGACCACACCAAGAACCGCTCGGCGAGATGGTGCGACGTCAGCGCGTGCGGCGCGCGAACCCGGATGCGCCAGTATCGCCGCCGCATCCGTCTCTCGCAGTAGCGTCCCCGAACTCGCGACCGTTCCTTACGTCAGGTAGCGCGCGGCCGCGAAGGACGTGGTGCCGCCGGCCTGCGTCTCTCCTGCCAGTACGACGGTCCCGTTGCCGAGGGCGAGCCCGTTCGGCGCGGCGTACCCGTTGATCTTGGTGGCGGTGATCCCGCTGTTGCCGAAGGACTGGTCGAGTTGGCCGTTCCCCGTGAACCGCAGGACGGCGAAGCGTCCCCAGCCGAGCTCGTCCTTCGCTGCGGAGGCGACGATCAGCCCCGAGCCGTCCACGGCCACGCCGGTGGCCGAATCGAACCCGTTCGAGAGCGAGACGATGAACTTGCCACCGGCCCCGAACGACGTGTCCAGGTGGCCGCCGGAGGTCAGGCGGGCGAGCGCCACATCCCTTGTGGCGGAGACGTCGTCGGCCCCGCCCAGGACGATCTTCCCGGAGTCGATGGCGACGCCGAGGCACTCGTCGAACGCCGGCGAGAAGCTGACCGTGGCCTTCCCGTCGGAGCTGAAACCGGTGTCCGGCGTGCCCGAGGACAGCAGTCGCGCGACGGCGAAGTCTTCGTCGCTCGAGATCCCGCCCGCCTCGGAACAGGATCCGAAGCCGGTGGTGACGATCCCGTCGCCACCGCCGAAGTGCAGGTCGAGCTGGCCATCGGACTT
>DATLUW010000095.1:0-5327 GCA_035577825.1 Actinomycetota bacterium
ATGGTGGAGGTCGGCCCGAGCGCGGTGAACTGGGGCGGGATGAACGGCCTGCATCCGGAGGGCGTCGTGGGCACGCTCATCGCGATGGCGCTCGCCCCGGTCATCGGCTTCGCGGTGGCGCTCGCGGTGGAGCGGATCGCGCTCCGGGCGCTGCGGCGAGCGACCTCCCGCGTCACGGGCGTCGTGATGCGGTCGCAGTGGGTGACGTCGTCGTGGCTCGCGTTCAGCCACGGATCGAACGACGCCTCAAAGGCGGTCGGCATCGTGTTCGCCCTGCAGCTGGCCCGGAACCCGGACCAGACCGGGGCCGCGACGTGGGTCAAGATCGCGTGCGCGGTCGCGCTGACGCTTGGCATCCTCCTCGGCGGATGGCGGATCGTCCGGACGATCGGGCGCCGGATCTTCCGGCTGCGGCCGCTCGACGGGCTGGTCAGCCAGGCGTCGTCGGCCGGCGTGGTGCTCGGGGCGTCGCTGTTCGGCGCGCCGATCAGCACCACGCAGGTGGTGTCCTCGAGCGTGGTCGGGATCGGCGCCGGGCGCCGACGGTACGGGCACGTCGGATGGGTCGTGACCATCGAGATCGCGGTGGGGTGGATCACCACCCTGCCGGCGGCGGCGCTCCTCGCCGCCCTGTCGCTGCCGTTGTGGAGGTGGGTGGTGTGAAGCGGACGTGGTTCCTGCCCGAGACGCCGGACGTGCTCGGGATGCTGTGCGAACAGGCCGTGGTGACGTCGGAGGGCCTTCGCGCGCTGGCCGAATGGGGCGCGGGCGACGAGCGGGGCGCCGAGATCGTCCGCGCCCACGAACACCTGGCGGACGAGCACAAGCGGAAGCTCCGCAAGGCGCTCACGGAGGCGTTCACCACGCCGCTCGACGCCGAGGACCTGTACGTGATGTCCGAGCGGCTCGACGCCGTGATGAACGGCGCGAAGGACGCAGTCCGTGAGGCGGAGGTGATGGCGCTGCAGCCCGACGAGGCGGTCGCCAAGATGGCCTCGCTGCTCGCCGAGGGGGTCGAGCACCTCGGGGAGGCCTTCCGGTGCCTGCGGGACGGCAAGCACGACGACCGCTCGGCGGCGACCGACGCCGCTGACGCGGCCGTGTCCACCCAGCGCAGGCTCGAGAAGGTCTATCGCAACGCCATGTCGGCGCTCATCGGTGTCGACGACCTCCGCGAGGTGATGGCGCGCCGCGAGCTGTACCGGCGGTTCTCCCGCATCAGCGAGATCATGGTCGAGGCCGCCGACCGGGTCTGGTACGCGACGGTCAAGGAGCGCTGAGCTCCGGAGCGCGACCGAGGGATCACGCCGATGGAGCGATGGCGCGGCCCGGCGCCGGCGGGACCATCCCCCGGGACGCCCGCTCCCGGCCGAACGACACACGTCCACGGCGGAGCGACACACGTCCACGGCGGAGCGAGAGGAGCACGCGGCATGGCCGGCACCCCCTTCCAAGGCGTCATCAACGTCGACATCCGGGACTCGGAACCCGACTGGACGCCGTTCGAGGCGCCCCGGGCGCCGGAGGGCGCCCCGAACGTCGTGATGATCGTCCTCGACGACGTCGGCTTCTCGGCGATGAGCAGCTACGGCGGGCCGATCGAAACGCCGAACATCGACCGCATCGCCGCGGCCGGCACCCGCTACACGCAGTGGCACACGACCGCGCTGTGCTCCCCCACCAGGTCCTGCCTGCTGACCGGGCGCAACCACACGCGGAACTCGATGGCGTGCATCACCGAGGCGGCCGTCGGGTTCCCGAACGCGAGCGGCATGATCCCGGCCGAGAACGGCATGCTCTCCGAGATCCTCGGCGAGCGCGGCTGGAACACCTACATCGTCGGCAAGTGGCATCTCTGCCCCTCCGACGAGATGAACCTCGCGGCCACCCGGCGCAACTGGCCGACCGGCCGGGGGTTCGAGCGGTTCTACGGGTTCCTCGGGGCGGAGACCAACCAGTGGTATCCGGACCTCGTCTACGACAACCACCCGATCGAACAGCCGAAGTCACCGGAGGAGGGCTACCACTTCACCGAGGACATCACGGACAAGGCGATCGAGTTCATCGCCGACGCGAAGACGATCGCGCCCGAGAAGCCGTTCTACCTGTACTACGCGCCCGGCGCGGCCCACGCACCGCACCACGTCGCCCCCGAGTGGAGCGACCGGTACCGCGGCAAGTTCGACATGGGCTACGAGGCCCTGCGGGAGCAGACGCTCGCCCGGCAGAAGGAGCTGGGGATCGTCCCCGGGAACACCGAGCTCCCGCCGATCAACCCGATCGGGACGCCGGACACGCGGACGGGCCCGGACGGCAAGCCGTTCCCGCCCCTCGACGTGACCAAGCCATGGGACTCGCTCTCGGCAGACGAGCAACGCCTGTTCGCGCGGATGGCCGAGGTGTACGCCGGATTCCTGACCCACGCCGACCACCACATCGGGCGGCTGCTCGACTTCCTCGAGCAGACGGGGGAGCTCGACCGGACGCTCGTGATCGTGGTGTCCGACAACGGCGCCAGCGGCGAGGGCGGACCCGACGGCTCCGTCAACGAGAACATCTTCTTCAATGGCATCCCCGACGACATCGAACGCAACCTCGCGATGCTCGACGAGCTCGGCGGGCCGGCCACCTACAACCACTACACGAACGGGTGGGCGATGGCGTTCAACACGCCGTTCAAGATGTGGAAGCGCTACGAGTTCAACGGTGGGACGGCCGACCCGTGCATCATCGCGTGGCCGAAGGCCGAGCACGGCAAGGGAGAGCTGCGCCACCAGTATCACCACGCGGTGGACATCGTGCCCACGATCCTCGACTTCCTGGGCGTGGAGGCGCCCGCGGTGATCAAGGGGCACGTCCAGACCCACATGGACGGCGTGAGCATGCGCTCGAGCCTCGACGACGCGTCGGCGCCCTCGAACCGGCGGACGCAGTTCTATTCGATGCTCGGGTCGCGGGGGATCTGGCACGACGGCTGGAAGGCCATCACGAACCATCCGACCATCAGCGGCTGGAGCAACTTCAACGACGACACCTGGGAGCTGTACCACACGGACGTCGACCGCTCGGAGCTGCACGACCTCGCCGAATCCGAACCCGACCGCCTCCGCGAGATGGTCAACCTGTGGTTCGCCGAGGCGGGCAGGAACCAGGCGTTCCCGCTCGACGACCGCACGGCGCTCGAGATCCTGCTGACGCCGAGGCCGCAGCTCACCGCGCCGCGCGACCGCTATGTGTACTACCCGGACGTGGCCGACGTGCCCGAGCAGCAGGCGGTGAACCTGCGCAACCGCTCGTTCTCGATCGGGGCGCTGGTCGACATCCCGGGCTCGGGCGCCTCCGGGGTGCTGTACGCGCAGGGGGCGAGGTTCGGCGGGCACGCGCTGTATGTAAGAGACAACCGCCTCCACTACGTGAACAACTTCGTGGGCATGTTCGAACAGCGCGTCGACGCCACCGAGGACCTGCCGACCGGCGAGAACCTCATCCTGTCGGCCTCGTTCGACAAGGATGGGGAGGACCCGCCGCACGTCGCCACGGGCGTGCTGTCCCTGTATTACGGCGACCACAAGGTGGGCGAGGGCCGCATCAAGCTCCAGCCGGGGTACTTCAGCCTGGCCGGCGAGGGGCTGTGCGTGGGGCGGGACACCGGCTCCGGGGTGACCGACGACTACCCGGGGACGCCGCCGTTCCGGTTCACGGGCGGGACGATCAAGCGCGTCGCGGTGGACGTGAGCGGCGAGCCCTACCTGGACCTCGAGCGCCAGGCGGTGGCCATGCTCGCCCGCGAGTAGCCGCGACCGGGCGGCGACGTCGGGTCGGGCCGGGGTCGAGGGGGCTCAGATGTACGAGTGGTGGCGCAGCCACCGCATGCCGAACCCGCCCCAGACCGGCGGCAGGTAGTACGTCACCAGCCGCATCGTCAGTGCGGTCGCGAGCGCGGCCGTCTGCGGGATGCCCGCCGCGACCAGGCACGCCGTGTAGGCGGCCTCGGCCACGCCGATCCCGCCCGGGACCGGCATGAACCCGGCGAACAGCTGCACGGCGGTGACGATGAGGATCAGGTCGGCGTACCCGATCGAGTAGCCGAACGCCTTCAGGCAGAGCCCCAGGATGAGCGCCATCAGGAGCTGCACGGTCAGGTTGCCGAAGAACAGCATCGCGACCTTGGTCGGCGAATGGAACACCCGAAGCGCCACCCGGCTGTCCGCGACCCGGGCCTTGAGCATCGTCCGGACCCGCGGGATCGCGAGCGCGACCGCCGCCGCGATCACGATCACGACGCCCGCGATCACGATCAGCGTCCAGTCGAAGCTCTGGCTGGAGCCGTCCGGCTTCAGGTTGAGGCTTCCGAGCCCGGTGAGCGAGATCGACAGGAGCAGGAGGATCTCCACGCAGAACCCGGAGAAGCCGTCGATCATCCCGATCGCGACGGCGGCCGTCGTGGTCGCGCCCGCCCGCTGGAAGAACCGGATGTTGAGCGCGATCCGCGCGGCCGAGCTCGGGACGGCGAGCTGGATGAACTGGATCGCCGCCTCCAGGGCGACGAGCGGCCCCAGTCGAACCGGGCGCTCGGTTGCCCCCATGCACGCGATGGCCTGCGGGACCAGCATCAGCGGCGAGACGACCAGGGCGATCCACAGCCACGGGCCGCTCGCGCCCTCGAGCTCGTCGACGAGATTCTGCAGCCCGACGCCCGAGATCGCCGAGATGATCGCGTAGGCAAGGAACACGATCAGAGCGACCATCAGCACGGAGCCCAGCGTCACCCGGCGGATCTGTTCGAGCTTGGGGACCTCCACGCCGGCGGTCTTCGCCGCCAGGTCGCGCACGCCGTCGAGGTCGAGGTCGCGTTCCCGCAGCGTCCTGCGCGTGGTCCGGGTCAGCGCCGGCGGCTGCAGGAACGGCAGGATCGCGGCGAGGCCGTCGTTCCCGATCGCGTCCGCCGCCACCGCGACCGCTCGATCCTTGCCCACCAGGAGCGTCGAGGTCACGAGGAGCTGGGCCTGGTCGGCGAGCAGAAACGAATCGGACGCCGCGACGCGCGCGTCGCCGAAGTCGAGCAGAGCGGCGGTTCCGTCGGGGAGCACGGCCAGGCGGTACGCGTCGACCTGGCCGTGCGCGATCCCGGCGTCGTGCAGCTTCGCGAGCTGCCCCCACGCCGACCGGAGGAACCCGTCGTCCACCGCCCCTTCGCCCTGGTCTCCGCGATCGATGAGGAGCTCGCCCTTCGTCTCGATCACCAGCAGCGCGTCGCGGCCCGTCGCGAGGCCGGCGGCGATCACCGGGAAGACGGACACGCCCGCCCGTTCGGCGAGGAGGGTCAC
>DATLUW010000096.1:0-6833 GCA_035577825.1 Actinomycetota bacterium
CTCAACGCCCGCGGCGGCCGGCTCACCCGGCAGGGGTTCTGGGGCATTCTGAAGTCGAACGCGGCCCGCGCGGGCGTGCGCCGGCGCGTGACCCCGCACACGCTCCGACACTCGTACGCGACGCACCTGCTGGAGGGCGGCGCCGACGTCCGCGTCGTCCAGGAGCTGCTCGGCCACGCGAGCGTGGCGACGACCCAGATCTACACCCTGGTCACCGAACAGCACCTCCGGGAGGTGTTCGTGACCTCGCACCCGCGGGCCCGGAAGCAGAAGGCCGCGCCGTGAGCCTCGACCTCGACACCGTGCGCGGCACCATCGAGGAGCAGCGGGACCGGCTCCGCAAGGAGATCGCCGACCAGGGCATCGACCCCGACTCGGTGGACTTCGTCACCGAGCTCGAGCACGGGTTCGCCGACGGGGCGCACACCGCGGCCGAACGCGGCCAGGCCATCACCATCGTCCGCGAGCTGAAGGGGAGCCTGGCCGACGCCGAGCGCGCCCTCCGCAAGCTCGACGACGGCACCTACGGCACGTGCGAGCGCTGCGGCAACCCGATCGGGGAGGACCGGCTCGAGGCCATCCCGTGGACCCGGCTGTGCATCACCTGCAAGCAGGCGGCGAGATGAGCGAACCGAAGGTCCCGCGCGTCCTGGTCGTCGTGGGCGACTCGTTCGGCGTGGGACAGGCGCCCGACGCCGCGGTGTTCGGCGACGAGGGCGCCGACACGCTCGGGAACACCTCGCGCGCAGTCGGCGGCTTCCATGCGCCGAACTTCGAGGCGCTCGGCCTCGGGCTCCTGACCGAGATCGAGGGCGTCGCGCGGCGGGCCGACGCCGGCACCGCGCACGGCCGCGCGACCGAGCGGAGCGCCGGCAAGGACACCACGACCGGGCACTGGGAGATGATGGGGATCGTCCTCGACGAGCCGTTCCCGCTGTACCCGGACGGGTTCCCGGACGAGGTCATCAAGCCGTTCGAGCAGGCCGTCGGCAAGGCGGTCCTCGGGAACCTGCCCGCGTCGGGGACCGAGATCATCGCCGAGCTCGGCGAGGAGCACCTCGCTACGGGCCGGCCGATCGTGTACACGAGCGGCGACTCGGTGTTCCAGATCGCAACTCACGTGAGCGTCGTTCCCCTGGAGCAGCTGTACGAGTGGAGCCACATCGCCCGGGAGCTGCTCGTGAGCCCGAACCGCGTCGGCCGGGTCATCGCGCGGCCGTTCGACGGAGAGCCGGGATCGTTCTGGCGGCGTCCGGAGCGACGGGACTACTCGGTGCCGCCCCCGTCGAGGTTCGTCCCCGACTTCCTGCAGGAGTCCGGCGTCCCCGTGTACGGCGTGGGCAAGATCCAGGACATCCTGGTCGGCCGGGGACTCGCCGAGGCGCAGTACTCGAATTCGAACGACCACGGCATCGACCTGACGATCGAGTACCTGGGGCGAACGGGGCCCTCCTTCGTGTTCACGAACCTCGTCGACTTCGACTCGAAGTACGGCCACCGGAACGACCCGCCCGGCTACGCGAAGTGCCTGGAGGCGCTCGACGCGCGGCTCCCGGACCTGATCGGCGCGCTGGACGGCGGGGTGATGATCCTGACCGGCGACCACGGCTGCGACCCAACGACCCCGGATTCGACCGACCACACCCGCGAGACCACGCCGCTGCTGGTGGCCGGCATCCCCGGCGGGCCGGTCGACCTCGGCGTTCGCGACACGTTCGGCGACCTCGGCGCGACGGTGGCCGACCTGCTGGGCGTCGAGACCTCGGGGCTGGCCGGGGCCTCGTTCGCGGGCGAATTGGGGCTCTGAACAGCGCGGATGGCGGGTGAACCTGTGGTCGAGGTCGATGTGGACAACCGGTGGAGCGCGGGGTCGAGGTCCCGGTGACCCTCTCGGACCCCCGCGACGTCGTCGCCACCAAGCGCGACGGGAACCCCGTCCCTGAGGACGACCTTCGGGCCTTCGTCCAGGCCTACGGGCGGGGCGAGATCGGGGACTACCTGGCCGCGGCGTTCCTGATGGCGGCGTTCATCCAGGGCCTCTCGGCGGAGGAGACGCTGGCCATGACCAGGGCGATGGTCGATTCGGGGCGAACGATCGAGCTCCCCGGGATCTCGCGGCCGACGGTCGACAAGCACTCGACCGGTGGGGTGGCCGACGGGGTGACGCTGGTGTTCGCGCCGCTGGCGGCGTCGCTGGGGCTGGCCGTGGCCAAGCTGTCGGGGCGCGGGCTCGGCCACACCGGGGGGACGCTCGACAAGCTCGAGTCGATTCCCGGCCTGCGGACCGACCTCTCGCCCGAGGACCTCCAGCGCCAGGTCGAGGAGATCGGGTGTGCGGTGGCGGCCCAGACCGCCGACATCGTGCCGGCCGACGGCGCCCTGTACGCCCTGCGCGACGCCACCGCGACGGTGGCCTCGATCCCGCTCATCGCCGCGAGCGTCATGTCGAAGAAGCTGGCGATCGAGACCGACCTCATCCTGCTCGATGTGAAGGCCGGCACCGGCGCGTTCATGAAGACCCCGGAGGACGCGATGAAGCTCGCGCAGGCCTGCTCCGCGCTGGCCGCCGGTTGGGGACGGCGGTCCCGTGTGGCCGTGACCGACATGAACCAGCCGTTGGGGGAGGCGGTCGGCAACGCCCTCGACGTGGCCGAGGCGGTGGAGCTGCTCTCCGGGCGCGGTCACGGCCGGCTGCAGGAGCTCACGTCGCTGTTCGCGCAGCGGGCGGCCGAGCAGCTGCTCGGCGTGGACGGGGCCGAGGCGTCGGAGCGCGTCGAGCGAGCCCTGAGCGGGGGCGACGCCCTCGAGGCGTTCGGGCGGATGATCGAGGCCCAGGGCGGCGACCGCCGCGTCGTCGACGATCCGTGGTCGGTGCTCGAGCGCGCGCCGGTGGTCCGGCCGCTGCGCGCCGACCGCGACGGAGTGATCGGAGCCGTCGAGGCCGAGGAGATCGGGCGCGCCGCCGTCGACCTGGGGGCCGGGCGCCACCACAAGGGCGACCCGATCGACCCGGCCACGGGGATCGTGTTCCGGGCGCGGATCGGGGACCGCGTGGCGGCGGGGGACGAGTTCGGCGAGGTCCACGCGCGCGACGAGGACGCGGCGTCGGCCGCGTCGCAGCGGGTACTCGCCGCGCTGACGCTCGTGGACCACGAGGTCGAGGAACCCCCGCTGGTCTACGGCTGGACCGAAGCGGGAGCGATCACGTGACGGCGGCGATGGTCGCGGCCATCACCGCAGCCGGGGCGAGGTTCGCCGTGTACCTCGGGATCGGCCTGTTCGTCGGCCTGATGACGCGCGAGTACGCCAAGGCCCAGACGTCGACCCGGCTCGGCGACATGACGCCCAAGCTCTACGGCCGCGCCACGCTCCGCCCGAAGCCCCACTTCGACCCGCTCGGAACGGCCATCCTGCCGGGGTTCCTCCTGCTGCTGGTCGCCTCCGGGCTGGGGATCGCGCCGTTCGCCTACGCGAAGCCGATGCCGCTCTCGCCCGACCGCCTCCGCAACCCCAACCGCGACATCATCTGGGTCTCGCTGGCGGGCCCCGGCGCGAACCTCGCGCTCGCCGTCGTCGCGGGGCTGGCGCTCCGCCTGACCGGGTTCCGGAACGGGGACCTGTTCGCGTTCATCGTGGGCTTCCTGCAGGCGAACATCGTGCTCTGCGTGTTCCACCTGATGCCGATCCCGGGGCTCGACGCGTCGCGGATCCTGACGCGCTTCCTGCACGGGCGGGCGCGCGAGGTCTACGCCGGGCTCGACCAGTTCCTGCCGCTGTTCATGATCGTCATCTACTTCCTGCTGTCGGCGCCCGTGCTGGCGTTCGTGCGGTTCATCGGCAACGCGCTGTGCCAGCCAATCGCCGGGTTCGACTGCCTCGGCTGACGAACGCTCCCCGCAGCCGCCGGGCTTCGGGTTGCCCGGGCCGGGCGGATTCCCTACGGTCCGGCAGGCGTCGGGACGAGGGAGGACAACGTGCTGAAGGAGTTTCGGGACTTCGCGCTGAAGGGCAACATCGTCGAGCTCGCGGTGGCGTTCATCCTGGGCGTCGCGTTCGCCGCGCTGATCACGGCGACCGTCGACAACCTCATCACGCCGATCATCGCGGCGATCTTCGGCAAGCCCGACTTCGCTTCGCTGAGCTTCACGATCAACCACTCGACGTTCACCTACGGCGCGTGGCTCAACGCGGTCATCTCGTTCGTCCTGATCGCGTTCGTGCTGTTCCTGGTGATCAAGGCCTACAACCGGGCGAAGCAGCCCGAGGCCCCCGCGCCGGTCAAGGAGTGCCCGTTCTGCAAGTCCTCGATCCCCGACACGGCCACGCGCTGCCCGGCGTGCACGAGCGAGCTGGCCGGGGCGGCCGCGTAGCGAACGACTCCTGCGGCTCCTTCCCGGGAACCGGGCGGAACGCACGCTAAGATCGGCCGCGTGACCACGGACCGCACGCCCGTCGGGGAGTTCGCGGTCGAGCTGCCGGTGTTCTCGGGTCCGTTCCGGCTGCTCGCCGAGCTGCTCCTCGAGCACCGCGTCGACGTCTGCGACGTTGCGGTCGCGAAGGTCACCGACGCGTACCTGTCGCACGCGGCCGAGGCCGAAGGGTGGGATCTCGAGGAGGCGACGTGGTTCGTCGCCGTGGGGGCCACGCTCCTCGAGCTGAAGGTCGGCCGGCTCATGCCGAAGGCGTCCGACCCGACCGAGGAGGACCTGCTCGGCGGCTCGCCGGACCTGGCGTACGCGCGCTCGCTGGAGCTCGCCGCGTTCCGCCGGGTGGCGGTCGACTTCGCCGCACGGTTCGAGGACAACGCACGGTTCTTCCCGCGCGAGGCCGGCCCGCCCGCGGAGTTCGCGCACCTCTATCCCGACGTTCTCGAACACGTGACGCCGGAGGTGCTCGCGGGGGTCGCGGCGATCGCGCTCCGCCCGCCGCCGCTCGTCGACCTGTCGCACGTCCAGCCCGTGCGGGTCACCGTGGCGGAGGCGCTTGAGACCATGCGCGACCGCATGGCGACGCTCCGCACGGCGCGCTTCCGCGAGCTGGTCGCCGACTGCGAGGAGCGCATTCACGTGGTCGTTCGGTTCCTCGCGCTGCTCGAGATGTACCGCGAGGGGGACGTCGAGCTGTCGCAGGCGGGGACGTTCGGCGAGATCGAGGTTCGGCTGACACGATGAGGTTCCCCGGGAGGTTGTGTCGACGTGGATGACGTGCAGCTCCGGCAGGCGCTCGAGGCGCTGTTGTTCGTGTCGGACGAACCGCTGTCGGCGGGGTCGCTGGCGCAGGCCGTCGAGGTCGACCGCCGGACGGTCGAGTCGACGCTGCAGGCGATGGCGGAGGACTATGAGGCGCGGTCGTCGGGACTCGCGCTGCGAAACGTCGCGGGCGGGTGGCGCCTCTCGACGCACCAGGACGCGGCGCCGTTCGTCGAGCAGTTCGTCCTGTCCAACCGCCACGCGCGGCTGACCAAGGCCGGGCTCGAGACGCTCGCGATCGTCGCGTACAAGCAACCAGTGACGCGGCACCAGGTCTCCGCGATCCGCGGGGTGAACTCGGACGGGGTCCTGCGGGCGCTCTCCGACCGCGGGCTCGTCTCGGAGGTCGGTCGGGAGGAGGGGCCCGGCAGGCCGGTGCTGTACGGCACGACGCCCGAGTTCCTCGAACGGCTGGGGATGCCATCGCTCGCCGCACTGCCGCCGCTCACGCCTCTGCTCGGCGCGGGCGTCGAGGACCCGTAGGTCGTCCCTCGCCGGGACGGTCGCTCCGGTCGCCGGCCGTGCATGATGGGCACGGCATGACCACGGCCGGCGAGGACTCCGACGCTCCGCGGCTCGAACGACTCCAGCGCGCGCTGGGGCGGGCTGGCGTGGCGTCGCGCCGCGCCAGCGAGGAGCTCATCGCCGACGGCCGCGTGACGATCAACGGCGAGGAGGCGACCCTCGGCGACAAGGTCGACCCCGCCCGCGACCGGGTGGAGGTCGACGGGCACGTGGTCCCGCTCGACCCCGCGCTGCACACGTTCGCGTTCCACAAGCCGGCCGGCGTCGTCACGACCGTGCGCGACCCGCAGGGGCGGCCCGACCTCACCGGGTTCCTGCCGGCGGACGTGCCGGGCATCGTGCCGGTCGGACGGCTCGACCTCGACTCCGAGGGCCTGCTGCTGCTGACGAACGACGGCGAGTTGGCGAACCGCGTCATGCACCCGCGGTTCGGCGTGGAGAAGGAGTACCTGGCCGAGGTGGATGGCCGGCCCACGCGGTCGCACGTCGCGAAGCTCACGCGGGGGGTGGAGCTCGATGACGGGCCGGCGCGCGTGGTGCGGGCGTCGGTGCGCGCGGAGTCGGCGGGCCGCGGGGCGCTCGAGGTCGTGATGGGGGAGGGGCGCAAGCGCGAGGTCCGCCGGCTGCTCGCCGCGGTCGGGCTCCCGGTGACCCGCCTCGTCCGGGTTCGGGTGGGGCCGATTCGCCTCGAACGCCTCCGCGCGGGCGGGCTCCGCGAGCTCACGCCGACGGAGGTTCGGGCCCTGTACGCGGCCACGGGCGCCTGAGGGGCCCGTCGCGCGCGATAGCCTGACCCCCACATGAAGCACGCCGAGCCGACCCCGACCGTTCGTGCCGCCCGCGGCGCGATCACCGTCGACCGCGACGAACGAGAGGCGGTGCTCGACGCGACCGATCGCCTGCTGCGGGAGCTCCTGCAGGGCAACGAGATCGAACCCGCGGACGTCGTCTCCGTCGTGTTCACCGCCACCGGCGACCTGCGGTCGGTGTTCCCGGCCGAGGCGGCCCGGCGGATGGGCATGGCCGACGTTCCGCTGCTCTGCGCCCGGGAGCTGGACA
>DATLUW010000097.1:0-2491 GCA_035577825.1 Actinomycetota bacterium
CACCTCATCACCATCGAGGACCCGGTCGAGTTCGTGCACAAGGACAAGCGCTGCCTCATCAACCAGCGCGAGGTCGGCGCCCACACCCGCGGCTTCAAGGCGGCGCTCCGCGCGGCGCTCCGCGAGGACCCGGACATCGTCCTCGTCGGCGAGATGCGCGACCTCGAGACGGTCGCCATCGCGATCGAGACCGCGGAGACCGGCCACCTCGTCTTCGGCACGCTCCACACCAACACCGCGGCGTCGACGCGCTGTCGTTCGCGGAGGGCCTGCGCGGTGCGCTGCGGCAGGACCCCGACGTGATCCTCGTCGGCGAGATGCGCGACCTCGAAACGATCCAGACCGCGATCACCGCGGCGGAGACGGGGCACCTCGTGTTCGCCACGCTGCATACGCAGGACGCCCCACAGACGATCGACCGGATCATCGACGTGTTCCCGCCGCACCAGCAGCAGCAGGTCCGGGTCCAGCTGTCGACCACTCTGCAGGGCGTGGTGACCCAGCAGCTGCTCCAGACCGCCGACGGCCGGGGGCGGGCGGTTGCATCCGAGGTGCTCATCGTGACCTCAGCCGTGCGCAACCTCATCCGGGAGGGGAAGGTGCACCAGATCTACTCGGCGATGCAGGCGGGGGGCCGCTACGGGATGCGGACGATGGACGCCTCGCTCGCGGAGCTCGTTCGCGCCGGCAGGGTCACGCCGCAGCTGGCCATGGAGCGATCGCACGACCCGGAGGAGCTCAACCGCCTGCTCGGATCCACCGCAGGGGGGGCGCCGCCATCGTCGTCCCAGGGCTACGTGATGGGCGGAGCGATGTCGGGAGGCCGTCATGGCTAGCACGTACTCGTACCGCGTCCGCGACCGTCAGGGCAAGCTGGTCACGGGCTCGCTCCAGGCCGACAACGAACGGCTGGTGATCTCGAGGCTCCAGGAGATGGGCTACATCCCCGTCTCCGTCGAGGAGAAGAAGAAGAGCCTGGCGGGCAAGGAGTTCGCCTTCCGGCCGAACTACGTCAGGCCCAAGGAGCTGGCGGTGTTCTCACGGCAGTTCGCCACGATGGTGAATTCCGGCCTGCCGATCCTGAAGGCCCTTGCCATCCTCTCCGAGCAGACCGAGAGCAAGCCGCTCGCGCGGGTCATCGGCGAGGTCCGCCTCGACGTCGAGCGGGGGTCGTCGTTGTCGCAGGCGATGGCGAAGCACCCCAAGGTCTTCCAGAACCTGTTCATCGCGATGATCCGTGCCGGAGAGACGGGCGGTGTGCTCGACTCGGTCCTCCTGCGGCTGGCGGACAACCTCGAGCGGGAGGTCGAGCTCCGCCAGCGGGTGAAGTCTGCCATGACCTACCCGATCGTCGTCCTGGCGATGGTGTCACTGATCCTGGCGGCGATGCTGCTGTTCATCGTCCCGCAGTTCAAGAACATCTACGCGTCCCTCGGCGGGACGCTGCCCCTCCCGACGCGGATCCTGCTGGCTGCATCGGACCTGTTCCGGAAGTTCTGGTGGATGTGGGTCCTCTGCATCATCGCGGGGATCTTCCTGTTCCGCCGGTACAAGAACACCCCGTCGGGGCGGGCTCGGCTCGACGCGTTCAAGCTCAAGGTGCCGGTGTTCGGATCGCTCTTCCACAAGACCGCGCTGTCGCGATTCTCCTCGACGCTGTCGATCCTGCTGAAGTCCGGCGTGCCGATCCTTCAGTCGCTCGACATCGTGAGCGAGACGGTCAACAACGCCGTCCTCTCCCGGGCGGTGGCCGACGTGCAGGGCAGCGTCAAGGAGGGCGAGTCCATCGCCCGCCCGCTCGCCAAGCACGCCGTGTTCCCCCCGATGGTCGTGCAGATGCTGGCCGTCGGCGAGGAGACGGGCGCCGTCGACACCATGCTGGAGAAGGTCGCGCAGTTCTACGACGCCGAGGTCACCGCAACGGTCGACGCACTGACCTCCCTCATCGAACCGCTCATGATCGCCGTCATCGGCGCGTGCGTCGGCATGGCCGTCATCGCGCTCTACCTGCCGATGTTCAACGTCATCAACCTCATCAAGTAGAGCGGGTCCGCCTCCCCCCGGAGGTCACGACGAACCCGCCGGCTGCGAGCGTTGCGGCTGGCGGGTTCGTCCTTTGCATGGCACCGGTCGTCGCCGCGAGCGTCGAACCCACGTCCGGGGTCCGGGTGCCGGCATGCCTGGGGCGATACGAGGCCGACCGAGCAGTCGAGTGGCTGTCCAAA
Source organism: Actinomycetota bacterium (assembly GCA_035577825.1). Lineage (GTDB taxonomy): Bacteria > Actinomycetota > UBA4738 > UBA4738 > JACQTL01 > DATBHM01. The sequence continues at coordinate 2,226 of DATLUW010000097.1, forward strand.
GGTCGTAGGTCGAAGTTCGACACGAATGACCTCATGAGCCCCTCAAGCGCAGAGCCTCGGTGCCCGATGACACGGGAGCAAGGCGCGCATGGGGCGCGCCCAGATCACCCAAAGGAGGTGACCACATGATCAAGGCGTACATGCAGCGCCGGCACGAGGAGGAGGGCTTCACCCTCATCGAGCTGATGGTGGTCGTTCTGATCATCGGCATCCTGATCGCCATCGCGCTGCCGACCTTCCTCGGCGCCCGGGCCCGTGCCCAGGAC
>DATLUW010000098.1:0-2462 GCA_035577825.1 Actinomycetota bacterium
GAGGGGTCGCCGTCGGGGTCGATGAAGTAGGTCCCGGGGTCGAGGGGAGCGAAGTTCTCGAGTTCCATGACGTCCTGGATAGTCGGCGTGGGACTGGGCTCGTCCGACTTCGTCGCCGCAGGGCTCGAGGGCACCGACGTCGGCGGGGCCGAGGTCTTCGGGGGGGTCGTCTGCGGACCCGATGAGCATCCCGCGAGCGCAACCAGCAGACTCACCCCCAGCAGCAATCCGTGACGTGTGTTCATCGCGCACTCCTCTCGACGATCAGGCCGATGCTCAGGTGGTGATGTGCAGGTGGAACTCGGTCCGCGAGACCGTGTCCACCACGTCGGCGTCACCGTTCGCCTCCATGTACCTGGCGGTCCCGCCGAGGACGGCGAACATCGACGAACCTGGCCCGTGCGGGTCGAACCCTCGACGATCAGGTCGCCCCCACCCAGCTGCAGCAGGTACGAGCATCGGTACAGCCCCTTCCTGCCGGTGAGCTTGTCGCTCACCACGACGCACTCTCCGAACTCCCCGACCGCCACGCGCCGGCGCGAACACGCGCCGGCGCGTGGCGCAGAGGTTCCTCAGCTCCCCGCGGTCTTCGCCCGCGTGGCGACGTAGATGTCCGTTGCGCCCTCGGGACCGGGTGCCCGCCCGAACAGCAGCTGGGTCCCGTCCCACGAGAGCGAGGGACGGGTCTCGCTCGCGACCGTGGTGTTCACCTCGTCGCCCAGGCGCACCGGGGCCGAGAACGGGGCGTCCACGCTGTCCCGGGTGGCCGTGTAGATGTCCTGGTCCGTCCCCGCCCGGCGGTTCGAGGCGAACACGACCTCGAGCCCGTCCTTGCGGACGTTCGGCTGGATGTCGGTGGCGGCGCTGTTCAGCTCCGTGACCGGCGCCGCCGGCCCGAAGCTGCCGTCCGACTGACGCTCGCTCACGTAGATGTCGGGGCCGCTCGAGAAGTACAGCCGGTCCGTGCCCCCCGCCTCCACGTAGGAGGGGCCCATCTCGTCGAGCGCGCTGTTCGGGCCGCCGTTCGAGGTGCAGCCGAGGTTCACGGGCTCCCTCCACCCGTGGGCGGGGTTGCGGCGGGTGAAGTAGACGTCGGCCATCCCGCAGCTGCCCGGGAGCGCCTCGCGGCTCACGAAGAACAGGCCGCCGCCCCGTACCGGCGTGGGGCAGAAGTCGTCCGCCGGCGAGTTCACGGGCTCCCCGAGGTTCACGGGCGCACCCCACGGGTCGGTGGTGCTGGCCCGGGTGGCCACCCAGATGTCGATCCCGCCGAGCCCGCCCGGGCGGGTCGAGGCCAGGTACAGGCTCTGCCCGTCCGGCGACTGGATGGGACAGCCGTCGACGAACGCCGTGTTGAGCTCGGTGCTGTTGCCCGCGATCTCGTCGATCTTCTGGGCCGCTCCCCACGGCGAGAACGGCTGTGCGCTCGCCGGTGAAGCCATCAGGACCATGAGGGCGGCGAGCGCGCCGAGCATTCCCGCCAGGAGCGCGGCTCGCCGATGCCCGGCTCCCTCCCCGATCGTGCCGGCGTTCGTGGACCTCCGCCTCATCGTCCCCACCTCCTCGGCCCGTGTCGTCGCACGAGCCAGCTCGCGCTCCCCCTCGGAGCGCACGGCCGAAGGATCGATGGGGGGTGTTGGAGTCCCGCAGCGCGAGCGTTGGAGAAACGTTGGAAGGGGAAGATCGTGTATTCCCCCCGCGCTCGGGGGCCCGTACGGTATCCGTCATGGAGTTCCGATTGCTCGGGCCGATCGAGGTCGTGGAGGATGGTCGTGCGCGCCCGATCGGGGGTCCGAAACAGCGAACGATCCTGGCTCACCTGGTGCTCCGGGCGAACCACGTCCTCGGCCAGGACCGCCTGATCGAGGAGGTCTGGGGGGCGGATCCTCCCCCGGCGGCCCGGAGCACCCTCCGTGGCTACCTGTCGCACCTCCGCACGGCGGTGGGGCCCGAACGGCTCGAGCGCCGCTCGGGCGGGTACGCGCTTCGGGCCGATCCTTCGGCGATCGATTTCCTGCGGTTCGAGGCCCTGGTGGTGGAGGGCCGGACCCTGGCGGCCACGGATCCCGCCGCGGCGGCCCGGACCTTCGACCGGGCGCTCCGGCTCTGGCGGGGCCCGGCCATGGGCGATCTCGCCGACCAGCCCTCCCTCCAGCCGGAGATCGCTCGCCTGGAGGAACTCCGGTTGACGGTCACCGAAGAGCGTATTGCCGCCGAGCTCGACCTTGGACGGCATCGGGAGCTCGTGCCGGAGCTGGAGATCCTCGCGCGGGCCCACCCGTACCGAGAACGACTGTGGGCTCATCTCATGACCGCCCTGTACCGGGCCGGTCGCCAGGCCGATGCGCTGAGCGCCTTCCAGCGAGCCAGAGGCATCCTGGCCGACGAGTTGGGGATCGACCCCTCCCCCGAGCTCCGCCGTCTCCAGGAGCTGATCCTTCGCCAGGATCCGGCGCTGGACG
>DATLUW010000099.1:0-2554 GCA_035577825.1 Actinomycetota bacterium
GCCTTCGTCGCGAACGTGCCGCCCAACCCGTCCTCGGCCGCGGTGATGACGGTGATGGCTCCGGCCGCGTCTCCGATGGTGGTGGGGACGGGGACGTTTACGCCGCCGCGTTCCGCACGGAAGTTCGGCAGCGCATCCCTGACGGGCCTCGCGTTGGTTGCGAGCTGCGGCATGGTGTAGATCGGCTCGAGCGGGGCGCAGAAACCACCCGACGCGACCAGAGCCTCGACGCCTTCGCGTCCGAGGTATGGGTTGCCGATGGCAGCGATCTTGTCGGAGTTCGCCGCCACATCCTTTGCGTGCAGGACGCGCTCCTCGGGATAGTTGTCCTTGTAGTCGAGCGTCGCGACCAGGAACCGCTCCTCGCGGCCTCCGGGCGCGTGCGTCGGCACACCAACAGCCTTCGCAGTCGACAGAAGCGCGTCGCCGATCTGCGCGGGCGTCTCAAGGACGCCGCCGCGCTCCGTCGACGGCACCATGCCCGACGCAACGAACGCCAGTTTCTTCTCTGGCTCGTTCACGACAACACGGTCCTTCGCCGGTGAGGGCACAGGGCCCCGCCTCATCCGCACGTTCAGCGTCGTGGACGCCTCGGTGTTCGATGAGGTGGTGTTCGATGCGTCGGCGACCAGAACAGCCTCGAGCGGATCGGCCTTCTTCTCCTCCTCGACCTCGACCGTTTCCTCAGTGGCCTCGGCTGACGGGGCTTCCGCCTCGTCACCGTCGCCCTCTTCGTCGCTGTCGCCTTCGTCGCCGTTCTCCTCCTCGGCCTCCGCCTTCGGCGTGAGCGACTCGGCGATCTCCGCCTTCGCCGCCACATACGCCTCCGCCGCGTCCTTCCGCGCCTGAACCTCCTCACGCAGCGCCATGATCTCCAGAGCGCCCGCGCGGAGCTCGGCCAGGACATCCTCGGCGGTGCGATCGCCGATGAACTCGGCGTCCTCCGCCTGGATCAGTTCGTGGGCCTTCTCGTGACGGGAGAGCTGGTCGCCCAGTTCGTCGTCGGAGAGGGCCGTAAGGTCTTTGGGTAGTTCGTCGAACAGCCCGTTCTTCATGGTGATGCTCCTATGGTCGCGTTGTGTGAACGCGCCGTCACCTACGGATCGGGCTCCGAGCCTTCAGCTACGCATCAGGCCCATCAAGCAGGATTGATAGCACAAGTCCCGGTCGGACAGAAGTGTGAGGCCCGCCGACATGGGGATGTTGACGGGCCTCAAACAGCCGAACTAGGAGTGAAACGTGACAGCCGTGATCTTAGACCACCGACCAGTCGTAGTCCATCGCGTCCTCCGCTAGCAGGAACGCGACGCGGCCTGCGTCCTTTCCCCACATCGCCCTCCTCCCGATCAGCGAGGGTTCCTCGTCAGGGTGCTGAACGATGCTGGGGACGGTGGCACGGACGGTCTGGCGGGTGACCATCTTCCACCGGCCTCCCATCGCGTCATCCGACCGTGGCTGCCCCCCACCAACACCAGGGAAGCGCGGGTTCGTGTCCGCCCAGTCGCGGAACTCCAACGCCTTATGGACAGGCCAGAGGACGGCGACAACGGGGAGGAACGACCGCCACGACAGGTCAATGTAACGGCGGCGTTGTTTCATGGCGTGTCCCGCCTTCACGGACGCCTCACGCGGCAGCCTCGCCAGGAACAGACAGACGGGGATGTCAGGGTTCGCAGCGGCGATGTGTCCCAGGGCCTCCGCGAAGTTCGGTGCGGGCACCACATCATCCTGCACGATCACCAGATGCCCGCTCTCAGGCAGGTTGTCCAAGCAGCGCCTGTACCCCCCCCAGGGTGAGGGCGGGTCGGACTGATGCTCAACCACCTCCACCGGAAGCGGCTCGAGCGCAGCCAGAAGCGCCGAAAGCAGATGCGCGCGGGCGGGGTGGTGCTGAACGCGCGTTCTAAGCGTCACGCTTGCGGTTCACAGACGGCACGTAGATCGGCTGCTTCGGCGGTGCGAACCCAGCCGGACGCTTCTTCTCCGCCTTGTCCGTCACGCCGTGGCCGCTACCCGACTGCACGATCGGATATTCGTATTGCCGATCACGCGGATCGACCGTGAACGCCATTAGTCGTCCGATGAGCAGCCGAGCGCGCGTCCGCGTTTCGCGATATGAGCCCTCACTGCCGCCCGCTTCGATGCGGGCGCCCTACCGATCGCCTGCCGTGCGTTTTGCCAGTCGGAGCAGTTACGGATCGGGAACGACCCGTCGGGCATCGCCGCCCCCGTCTTCGCAAGTCTTTGCCGCTGCTCCGCCGAGAACACCGCAGCGGTGAGTGCGTGGGTTTCCAGCTCGTCGGCGATGACACGTTTGTCCAACACGTAGGAGGCGCCACGCTCTACCGTTTCCTCATCCGGGCCGAAGCCCTGGAGGATCAGCGCGTCAATCTCCCCCGTATCGGCCGCGGCGACCATCGCCGGAATCCCATAGCCGGGCACCGGTACAGCACAAGCCGCGATCAGTTCCAGGTTGCGCTCCAGTCCGCGCCAGTCCCCTGATGGCGGGTTCGCGCGCAAGTCTCTGAGTTGTTCGGGGGTGATGTCGTTACGT
>DATLUW010000100.1:0-3886 GCA_035577825.1 Actinomycetota bacterium
TACCGCGCCCGCGTCGGCGTCTCCTTCAAGTACGACTCGGGGGAGTAGCCCCCGGCCCTTCGCGGACGGCGCCACCTCGGGTCGCATCGGGTTCCATGTGGCGACCCCTCGGGGCTCGCACATCGTCGGGTACACGGTGCCCTGCACGCACGGATCGTCGGTGTGCTGGCGACCGGCCACGGCTCGCCGATCGCCGTGACCGGCCTGCGCGGCGGGGTGCCCTACTCGTGCCAGGCGAAGGCGCGGTCGAAGGCCGGCGCCGGCCATTGGTCGGCCGCGGTGACGAGGCCGGCCCACGTGGGCGGATAGCCCTTCTCAGGCCTCGCCGGGCTGGGTGCGTTGCATCGTCAGGGCGGCCTCCACGGCCGCCCTGACGGTCGGCAGGAACCGCTCGGGTCCGATGCGCTCCCACAGGCTGGTCGCCTGGAGCCGTTCACGCAGCGGGCCCTTCGCGCGCGCCACGAGGAACACGACCCCGCTCGCGTCGAGATCGTCGAGCAGGTTCCGCAGGGCGTCGATGCCGGTCGCGTCCACGTGGTTGAGCGCCTCCGCGTCGAACACCAGGTACCGAACCCGCGCCGGCGCCCCCGCCATGGCCTCGCGGAGCCTCCCGGTCACGTACCCGGCGTTCGCGAAGAACAGCCGGTCGTCCAGCCGGTACACGAGGATCCCCGGGTCGATCCGCGCCCCGGGGTGCATCCGGACGTCGCCGTAGCGGCCGAGCGACTCCACCCACCCCAGCACGGCGTCGTGGGGGACGGCGCTCCGCCGGACCGCGTCCACGACCGAGAGCGCGACCGCCACCAGCAGCGCCTGGAGGACGCCGACCAGCACCACGACGGTCGTCGTGATCGCGGCGATCGTGAGCTCGACCCGGTCCGACCCCGCGAGGCTCCGCCATGCCGGGAGGTTCACCAGGCCGATCGCGGCGGCGATGATCACGGCGCCCAGCGTGGCCTTCGGCAGGTATTTGATCGGCCCCGTGAGGAACACCAGCACCACCGCGACGCCCGCCGCCCCGACGAGCCCGGCGAGCTGGGTCCGGGCGCCCATCTGCTCGTTCACCGCGGTCCGGGAGTTGCTCCCCCCGATCGGAAACCCCTGGGTGACGCCGGCGGCGATGTTCGCGAAGCCCATCGCCCCGAGCTCCTGTTCGGCCCGCACGTGCTTGCCGTGCATCCCGGCGATCGTCCTCGCGGTGAGGATCTCGTCCGAGAAGCTCACGAGGAAGATGCCGACGGCGACGCGGGCGAGCGGGACGAGGTCGCGGACGTGAATCGACGGCAGGTCGAACGACGGCAGGCCCCTCGGCACCGGGCCGACCACCGCGACCCCGTGCGTCGCGAGGCCGATCCAGGCGGACGCGGCGATCGCGCCGACCACGACGATCAGCGCGCCGGGGAGCCGCCGTGCGAACCGCCGGAGCAGCAGCAGGGCGGCCAGGCACACCGTCGAGACGGCGACCGTGGCGAGCGACGCGTCGCCGAGGTGCCGGAGCACCTCGACCACCTGCGGGATCGGGGTGTGGGCCGTGACGTCGATCCCGGTGACCTTGCCGAGCTGGCCGGCGATCAGGACGACCACGACGCCGTGCAGGTAGCCGATCAGGACCGGGCGGGAGAGGTAGTCGGCCATCCACCCGAGCCGGGCCAGCCGGGCCAGGAGGAAGGTGGCCCCGACCATGATCGCGAGGAGCTGCGCGAGGTCCGCGTACCGCCCGGGGTCGGCAGCCGCGATCGGGGCGAGGCCGATCGCGACCAGCGCCGCGACGGACCCCTCCGGCCCCACGATCGTCTGCTGCGAGGAGCCGAACAGCGCGTACGCGACGGTGGGGAGCAGCAGCGCGTAGAGGCCGGCCGTCGTCGGGACGCCGGCGAGCTCCGCGTACGCCATCCCGGCCGGGATCGCCACGGCGGCGACGGTGAGGCCGGCCACCACGTCGAACCGGCCGGACGCCCGGAGCGATCCGGGGAGCTCCTCGGCCACCGGGAACAGGCGATGGAGGAGCCGCGGACGGGGGAGATGACGGAACGGCCGCGGCCGCTCGCCGTACGCGTCGCTGGCCGGTCCCGGCTCCGGCTCGGCCTGGTCGTCGGTCATGGGCTCGCCGCATCAGCGAACCCGAGCCCGACGCCGACGAACATCACACCGATTGGGTGAAGTGAGCACCCTGCCTCCGCCGCATGGTTGACCGGCGATGGAGGGAGCCGGCGAACAGCAGTTGGGGAGTCGCCGACTGCGGACGCCGCGGGCAGCCGCGGCCGCCGGGATCGCCTTCTCGCTGCTCCTCACGGCGTCGCTCTCGCTGTTGATCCTGGCCAGGCCCGCGAACGCGGGCGACATCGGATCGTGGCTGAGCGATTCGGGTCGCCGGGCCGCGATCCGCACGGCGATCGCCCTGGTGCCGTTCGCGGGGATCGCTTTCCTGTGGTTCATCGGCGTCGTGCGGGACCGGATCGGTCACCGGGAGGACCGGTTCTTCGCGACGGTGTTCCTGGGCAGCGGCCTGTTGTTCGTCGCGTTGCTGTTCGTGGCCGCGGCGGTCGGCGGCGTCGTGGTCGTCGCCGAGTCGAATCCGGCCACGAAGCTCTCGCCGCAGACGCTCGGCTTGGCTCGCGGCATCTCCTCGGTGCTGCTGCACACCTTCGCGCTGCGGATGGCGGCGGTGTTCACGATCAGCGCCTCGACCATCCTGCGGAGCGAGGGTGTGGGCGCCCGGTGGGTCGCGTACGCCGGCTACGTGGCGGGCCTGCTCATGCTGATCGGACTCGGTCTCAGCCCATGGATCGAGCTGGTGTTCCCGTCGTGGGTCCTCGTGGTCAGCGTGGACATCCTCGTCCGGAGCGCCCGCGGGCAGGCGCCGGCAGTCGCGCTCCACGCCGGTCAGGGGCCCGCATGAACGAGTCCGCGCGCGTGGAATCCGGATCGGACGGAATGTAGCCTTCGGCCGAACGCGACGTGCGCGGCCGCGTTCGGGTCCCGCAGAGGAACTCGGGGAGCGGATCGACACGGCGACGAAGACGGGAGCACCGAACACGACGTCCGAGGGCTCCCGCGCCTCCAGGCTGGACCCGCGCACGTGGGCGAAGGTGGACATCCGCGTGTTCTCGTCCGCGAGCGACGCACCTCGCGCCCGCCGCCCGACCGACCTCCTGCTGCTGATCCTCTCGCTGGTCGTGGCCACGGTGCTCTCCCTGGCCGCGCCGGTGCCGAGCTCGCTCGACTCCGCCACGACGTCCTTTCTCCAGGCGCTCCCGGGCCTGCTCGGGTGGTTCTGGCAGATCTCCGCCGACTTCCTGGTCGCGTGGGCCGCCGTCCTGCTGATCGCCGCGCTGGTGTCCCGGGGGCGGAAGCGGCTGTTCCTGCAGGAGGTCGTGGTCGCGGCGCTCACCTTCGGTGGGTGCGTGGCCGCCGGGGCGGCTGCCGGCCACGACCCGTCGGACATCTGGAACGCGCTCGGGGCCTCGGGTCCGCCGCCCGTGTACCCGGCGGTCCAGCTCGCCGTCGCGGTCGCCGTCATCGTGTCGGCGTCGCCGCACGTCAGCCGGCCGCTCCGGTACTTCGGCCGGTGGGTGATCGCCGTCGGGTCGCTCGCCGCCATCGCGCTCGGCGTGGCGTCGCTGGTGGGTGTCCTGGGCGGGGTCGCGATCGCGATGGGGACGGCCTCCCTCGTCCACCTCATCGTGGGCTCGCCCGGCGGCAGGCTCCCGCCCGCGCTGGTCGCCGCGGCCCTGGCGGACCTCGGCGTGGAGACGTCCGAGCTCCGGGACGCGCGGCTGCAGGCCCGCGGCGCGCAGCTCTCCGCCGCCACGACGACCGACGGCCGGACGCTCGCGGTGAAGATCTACGGGCGCGACGCCTGGGACGGCCAGCTCCTGACCTCGAT
>DATLUW010000101.1:0-3090 GCA_035577825.1 Actinomycetota bacterium
CCGTCAGCCAGCCAAGGCGGTTGGTGATCTCGGTGGGGTCGTCCTTCCAGACCGTGTGGTCCTTGCGCCAGATGCGCCGCAGCGTGTCGTCGCCGGCCATCGTCTCCACCCGGGATCGAACGTCGGCCTCCAGCGGCCCGAGCGAGTCCGCGTACTTGGCCAGCCCCGCCCGGACCTCGTTCAGCTTCGTGTCCAGCGCCGCCACCAGCGAGTCGAAGTCCTTCTCGAACGACGCGAGGCCATCGGTGAGCAGCGTGTCGGTGACCTGGCGGAGGTCGATGCCCTGGCCCGCGAGGTCGGCGATCACCTGCGCGGCCCCGTCGACATCCGAGGTCAGCGCATCGGCCTGCACGACGCCGTGGTCGCGGAACGCGTCCATCGTGGCCGACGGCATGGTGTTCACCGTGTCGGGCCCGGCCAGCTCCGCGACGTACATCGTGTCGGGGTACGCGGGATCCTTCACCGAGGTCGATGCCCACAGCGGCCGCTGGACCTGCGCGCCGGCGTCGACCAGCCGCTGCCACCGGTCGCCGCTGAAGATCTCCCGGAACCGCCGGTACGCGAGCTTGGCGTTCGCCACGGCGGCCTTGCCGCGCAGCGGCGATCCCTCCGGCAGCTTCGCGTCGACCGCCGTGTCCACCCGAGAGACGAAGAACGACGCCACGCTCGCGACGCCGTCGATGGCCTCACCGTTCGCCAGGCGTTCTTCCAAGCCGGCGATGTACGACGCGGCGACCTCGGCGTACTGCTCCACGCTGAACAGCAGCGTGACGTTGACGTTGATCCCGGCCTCGATGAGCTCGGTAATGACCGGCATGCCCTCGGCGGTGCCGGGGACCTTGATCATGACGTTCGGCCGGTCGATGCGGGCCCACAGCTGCTTGGCCGCCGCGACCGAGCCGTCCGTATTGTGCGACAGGCGCGGTTCGAGCTCGAACGACACGTAGCCGTCGCGCTGGTTCGAAGCGTCGTACACGGGCCTCAGCACGTCGGTCGCGAGCTGGATGTCCACGAGCGCGAGGTCGTAGAACAGCCCGAGCGCGTCGACCGAGCTGGTGTCGGCGATCTCGTCGATCACGCCGTCGTAGTCGGTCGAACCGCCGATCGCCTTCGCGAAGATCGAGGGGTTCGACGTGACGCCGGTCAGATCGTCGTGGTCGCGGAGCTGCTCGAGGGTGCCGCCCTGGACCATCGTGCGGCGGAGGAAGTCCAGCCAGACGCTCTGGCCGGCCGCGTGGAGGTCCTGCAGGGGGTTGGTCATCGTTGGCTCACTCCTTCTCGCCGAGCAGGGCCTTGGCGCGGGCAGCGACGTTCTCGGGGGTGAATCCGAACTCCTGGAACAGCCGGTCGGCCGGGGCCGACGCGCCGAAGTGGTCGAGCGTCACCGTGTCGTCGGCGTACCGCGACCAACCGAACGGCGACGCCGCCTCGACGGCCAGCACCGGGAGACCGGACGGGAACACCTGCGATTGGTAGTCGTCGTCCTGGCGTTCGAACAGCTCCCAGGACGGCATCGACACGACCTGTGTCGAGATGCCGTCCTCGTGCAGCAGGTCGTGGGCCGCGCGCGCGAGCTGGACCTCCGAGCCCGTCGCCACGATCACGATGTCATCGCCGGTCTCGACCACCCAGGCCCCGAGGGACACGGCGTGGCGGGGCACCCCTTCGATCACCGGCAGGTTCTGCCGGGAGAGCACGAGCGCAGTGGGAGCGTGGCGGTGGCGCAGCGCGACGGCCCAGGCCTGGGCGGTCTCGTTCGCGTCGGCGGGTCGGATGACGGTCAGGCCGGGCATCGCGCGGAGACCGGCGAGGTGTTCGATCGGCTGGTGGGTCGGCCCGTCCTCGCCCAACCCGATGGAGTCGTGCGTCCAGACGTAGGTGACGGGCAGATCCTGCAGGGCCGCCATCCGCACCGCCGGCCGCATGTAGTCGCTGAACACGAAGAACGTCCCACCGTAGATCCGCAGGCCGCCGTGCGCGGCGATGCCGTTCATGACCGAACCCATCCCGTGCTCACGGACGCCGAAGTGGAAGTTCCGACCCGAGAAGTCGGCCGTGCCGATGTCGGGGTAGCCCTTGAGGTAGGTCTCGGTGGACGGCGCGAGGTCGGCCGACCCGCCGACCAGCTCGGGCACCGACGCGGCGATGGCGTTCAGCGTCTGGCCGGACGCGACGCGGGTCGAGATCGGCTTGTCGGTGGGGAAGTTCGGCAGCGAGGCATCCCAGTCCGGCGGGAGCTCGCCGGCGACCACCGTCCGGCGGAACTCCGCGCCTCCGTGTTGGTGTTCGGCCTCGAAGGCCGCGAAACGCTCGGTCCACTCGGCGTGGGCGTCGCGGCCCCGTTCGGCCGACCGGCGGTAGTACTCGAGCGCCTCGTCGGGAACCGTGAACGGCTCGGTGTACGGCCAGCCGAGGTTCTGCTTTGCGGCCGCGACCTCCTCGGGGCCGAGCGGCGACCCGTGGACGGCGGCGGTTCCCTGCTTGTTCGGTGCGCCGAACCCGATCACCGAACGAACGACGATCATCGACGGGTGGTCCTCGTAGGACTGCGCGATCCCCACGGCCTCGCGGAGCTCGTCGAGGTCGTTGGCGTCGGAGACGCGGAGGACGTGCCAGCCGTACGCCTCGAACCGCGCGGGGACCTGTTCGGTGAACGCGAGCTCGGTGGAGCCCTCGATCGAGATGTGGTTGTCGTCGTAGAACACGATCAGCTTACCGAGGCGGAGGTTGCCGGCGAGGGAGGCGGCCTCCGAGCTGACCCCCTCCATGAGGTCGCCGTCGCCGCAGATGGCGTACGTGCGGTGGTTCACGATCTCGTGGCCGGGCCGGTTGAACCGCGCTGCGAGCATGCGCTCGGCGATCGCGAGGCCGATGGCGTTCGCGATCCCCTGGCCGAGCGGGCCGGTGCTGACCTCGACGCCGGGGCAAAGGCCGCGCTCCGGGTGGCCGGCGCACTTCGAACCCCACTGCCGGAACGACTTGATGTCGTCGAGCGTGAGGTCGTAGCCGGTCAGGTACAGCAGCGAGTACTGCAGCAGGCATGCGTGGCCGGCCGACAGCACGAACCGATCCCGGTCGGGCCAGCGCGGG
>DATLUW010000102.1:0-5683 GCA_035577825.1 Actinomycetota bacterium
CGCCAAGGCGCCCGACGCGAGCCCCCTCGACGGCCGAGACTCCGCTGAGTTCGCTGACGCCGCCGACGTCACGGCGATGCAGGCTCAGGTCGATGCGCCTCGGTGGCCATCGACGCGACGGGCCAGACCTCGGGCAACGGCTCCTACGACTCGCGTTCGGTGACGGCTCGCTGCTCGGACGGCGAGGTGCTCCTCGGCGGCGGCGGGAGCTGGGACGTCGACGACAACGCCGACGAGCTGCCGCTGCTGATCTCGAGGCCGAACCTCACCGGCGCCACGCCGGGCTGGACGGTCCGCGGCGGCAACGACACGAACACGATCCGCACGCTCCCGGCCTGGGTGCTCGGCCTCAAGTCGTGAGGGCGAGGCGGGCCCGGCCCGCGCCGAGCCCGGCCACCTCGATTCCGGCCCGCCACCCGGGGGCCCGGCCGCCCGGCGGCGGGCGCAGCTCCTCCGCAGCGATTCCGGCGCGCGTGAGGAGCCAGGCGATGACCGAGTTCGAGTTCCACATATCGCCGCTCGCGGGCTCGATGCGGCCCCAGGTGCGCGGCGGCACCGCCGGCACCTCGGCCAGGAGCCTGTGGGCCTGCTCGGGGTCGTCGCCCACCGGCTGCGGGCTGGCGACCGCGAAGCGCACGTCGGGAATGCGGCCGTCCCGCCATCTGCGGATCTCGTAGCGGAAGACCCGGAACCGGCCGAGGACCGGCCATCCCACCGGGCCTTCCACCACCACGCCGCGGCGTGCGCCCGCGGCGTCCGGGATCGGCCACGCGTTCTCGACGACGTACCGCCCGCCGGGAATCCGAACCTCGAGCGCCGTGTGGTACAGGGCCGCCGGCGCCCGGCCGTCGCGGCGGGCGACGACCGCCTCGTAGCGCCTTCCATTCCACGCGACGAACCGGCCGCCGGCGCCGAGCGGCAGCCAGTACAGATCGATCCCGGAGCGCGCGACTGCGGGTGGATCCCCGTGTCGGCTTCGATCGAGCATCAGAGGGAACCTCGCGTTGCTGGAGCCGCTCCCAGGTTCGCTGCGACGCCCGGACCCACACCCGGGTCGTTCGACGCTGAGCTCCAGGGCCAGTTGGCGTTCCTGGGAGGAGTCGTGGATGTCGAGCCGGCTCACGCCTCGCCGTCCGCCTCGGCCTGCCGCAGCGCCTCGGCGTCGGCCTCGTGCAGCTTGGCGACCGGGCTCGGAGCGTCGGCGGGGTCGGACGGCGCCGTCGCCGCCGGCACGTGGGTCACGACCTCGGGGACCAGCCGGACGAACGCGACGGCCGTGTCGAGCAGCTCCGGGACGCCCTCGAGGTCGACGAACTGGCAGTACACGAGCGCGGAGTGCCCGAGCACCTCGAACCCGTACTCGCCCTTCGTCGACAGCAGCCAGGCCATCATCCGGGGGTCGACCAGCTCGGTCGCGAACCGCGCGTCGGCCGACCGCACGCGGAACCGCCGGTTGAACTCCTCCGACTCGAACTGGATGTCCTGCAGGCCGAGGTGCTCGACCAGCGTGGCCGGGAGGCCCTGCCGTTCGATCGAGACCTGCGGGCACTTCGCGCCGACGCCCAGGACGACCAGCGAGTAGTGGCGGCTGCTCCCCGTCCGGCGTCGACTGCGGGTGCTGTACGGGTTCGCGGGTCCGGAGCCGAACCAATAGTCGGCCGCGACGACCGGGATGCCCTGCCACTGGCCGGACAGCACGTTCATGAACATCCGCATGTCGCCGGAGTGCAGCATCTTGAAGCGGAAGTCCCCGAGCGAACCCGCGTACTGCCGGTAGTCCAAGCCGTGCTGCCGCGCCAGCGACTCGAACGCGGCCTTTCGCCGGCTCATCCCCGTGCGGGTGCGGATCGTCCACCACGCGATCCCGCCGCCGACCACGAGGAACGCGATCGCCCCCATGACGTACTGCGCGTTCAGGCTCACCGGAGCCAGTATCCGTTCGCTCCGTCGCTACCGCCAGCACGCGGTCCCGGCGGTCCGGGAGGCGTTTCGCGAACCGCGGCTACCCTGGAAGGACGATGCGGTACGCATTCGAGTTCGACGCGGGGGCAGCGGGGCGGGCATTCCTGCGGGCGATTGGGGTCCGGCCGGACAACGCCTGGGTCGAGGTCGCCGACGGCAGGCTCACCGCGAAGTTCGGCCACTGGGTGGTCCGCACACCGTTGTCGAACGTCGGGGAGGCGCACGCCGCGGGGCCGTACCGCGAGATCCGGGCGATCGGCCTGCGGCTGTCGCTCAGCGACCACGGGCTGACGTTCGGCACGAACGCCCGCCGCGGCGTCTGCATCCACTTCCGGAAGCCGCTCCGGACCGTCACGCCGCTGATTCCGTTCCGCCACCCCAATCTGACGGTGACCGTCGACCGCCCCGAGGAGCTCGCGACGGAGCTGACTCGTGCGTCCGCGGCGCGCGCGGTCTGACCCGGACCGATCGGCCGGCGGCAGCCCGGGAGCGCGTTCCGCCGGAGCGAAGCGAGGTCAGGATTTCGGCAGCGGGTACTGTGGGCAGACCTTCGCGTAGGGCTGGGTCGGCCCGATGAACTGCCGCCACTCCGTGGGCGTGAGGTTCCTGGACGCCGCGCGGCAGGCCTGCTGCTCCCAGACCCGCTGGGAGAGCGGGAAGGTCCACGCTGTCCCGTCCTGGCGCAGGATGGCGAGCCACCTTCCGTCCGCGGAGGTCGACGCCCCGACGAAGTTCGCCGACAGCGGCGTGAAGGTGGAGCCGATCTGGGTTCCGGTCGTCGGGTCCCAGAGGCGCGTCGTGCCGTCGAAGTTCGTCGTGGCGTACTCGGGCGTGGCCGGCGAGGCGGAGACGGTGCCGAGCGGCCCGCCGCCCGTCAGCACGGGCCGCCCGATCGCCGCCAGGGAGGGCAGGCGGCGGCGCTGGACCCGTCCGGCGTAGTCACCGACCAGCAGCGATCCGTCGGCCGCCGTCGCGAGTGAGACGACCCCGATCGGAATGTGAAGGCCCGCCCCGACCTGCGCGCCGGACGGGAGTCGAATGACGTGGAGCATGTCCCGCTCGGGCGTCGTGGACCCGATCGCGGCGAGCGTCCCGGTCGAGTCGACCGCGACCACGTGCACCAGGTCATGCTGCCGGACGATCGGCGGAAAGGCGAAGGCGCCGGTTGCGGTGTTCCAGCCGATCACCTCGCCGCCCAACAGGCCTTGGGGAAACCCGACGCTGGGGTCGGGGTTGGTGTTCCCGGTGACTCCGATCAGCTCGCGGCCGTTCCTGGCGAACGTCACGGAGTTGATGCCCGGATACCGGACGTTCATGGGAAGCGACCGAACGAGATGGGGCGTGCCCGAGATGTCCCACAGGCTGACGGCGCCTCCTTCGTCCTTCCTGCCGCCGTCGGACGCCACGGCCAGCAAGCGGCCGTCCGGCGACTCCGCAAGCGAGACGACGGCGAAACCCGCCGGCGCGGCGTCGACGGTCGTGGTCGCGCCGGTGACGTTGTCCACCAGCAGCACCTGCCGCTGCTCGGCGCGCGGCTTGGCGTTGCAGGGGAGATCCAGCGATGCCCCGGCGCGCTGGAACGCCGAGACGGCCGGACCGGCGGCGACGGGGGGCGGAGCCAGGGCGACGCCGCCGAGCGGACAGGTGATGGGGTCCGCGCCGGGCGGGAGCGCGCTGAACGTGGCGCCGAACCCGCCCCTGCCCGACACGCTCCACTCGGCCGAGGTGCCGTCCAGGCTGGCGGTGAACAGCCTCGACCCGTCGCTCGAGAACGCCGTCGACACCACCCGGGCGCTGTGCAGGTGCACGATCTGGGTGGCCCTGGCCGCCCTCGCGCTCCACTCCACCACGTTGGTGTCGTCCGCGGCGGTGACGGCCAGGTCCGGATCGGTGGGCGAGAACGAGAGCCAGTCGATGTTCGGATAGGGCCCGCCAAGCGCCGGCGTGACCGTGCCGGTCCGGAGGTCCACGAAGTTCACCCCGTCCCCCGAGGCGTTCGTGAACGCGGCCCGCGTCGCGTCGACGTTGGTCGCGGCCGCCGATCCGGGCGCGTCGAACTTCACCGTCCTGATCGTCTTCATGGTCGCGGTATCGAGGTCGGTCTCGCCCGTCGGCGTGATCAGGCACAGGCGCGAACCGCCGTTGGTCACGCTGATCCCGGCGACGACCGGCTCCGCCAGGGCGGTCGTGCCGAGCACCGTGCCCGTCGAGATGTCCAGGCGCTGGATCCACAGCGTCTGGCCGTGGTCCGCGGCGGTCCGGTACGACACGAACAGGATCCCGTTCGACGGACCGCCGTTCAGCATGGACACGACCAAGACCTGGTCGGACGGCGTCGTGGCGAGATTCCCACCTGTCGGCAACGTGCCCGTGACCCTGCCGGTTCGGGGATCGATCACCGTCATCTGCTCGGGCTTCCCCGGCGGGGCGAGCCCGGCGACGGCGTCCCCCGTCGGCGTCGTGGCGCAGCACATGCCGCCGTTGCCGCCGGTGAAGACGCCGAGCGGGGCGGCGCTCGCGACGTCGTAGAAGCGGATCCGGCCCACGTTCGTGAACAGTCCGAGCGTCCGGCCGCCGGTCGTCACCACGACGTTCAGGGGTCGCTCGTTCTCTGGCGTCGTGTACGTCCGAACGACGCCGGGCGCCCGGAGGAGCGTCGACAGGAGCGAACCCCGGGTCTGGACGGAGGGCGCCAGATCGAAGCCCTCGCGCGCGAGGAGCAACCCCCGGCTGAGCTGGGACACGGAGACACCCTGCGCGCCGACGCTCTGCCCGAGCGCGTCGACCGCCGCGACGTGTGCCGCGACCGCCGAGCGCCGTGCGTTGCTTCGCTGGACCGCCGCGAGCACGCCCGCCACGAGGGCGACCACCAGCAGGACGGCGACGCCGGCGAGCAGCCCGCGGAGCCGACGGTTCGTCCTGCGCTGGCGGGTGACCTCTCGTTCGGTCGCCTCGCGGCTGCGGCCCAGGAACCTCCGTTCGAGGTCGTTCAGATCCATCGTGTGGTCCGCCGTCCAGTCCAGGGCGGACCCCAGCCGCGTGCCCCGGTACAGCTCGGCGGGATCCTCGCCGCCCTCCTCCCACTCGCGCGCCGCCCCGGAGAGGTGCGCGCGGATCCGGAGCCCCGCGCGGTCCTCTTCGATCCAGTCCTGGAGCCGGGGCCACTCGCGGAGCAGGGCCTCGTGCGCGACCTCCACCGTGCCCTGGCTCACCGTGAGCAGCCGCCGGGCCGTGAACGCGTCGAGGACGGCCCGCACGTCGGGGTTCCCCGACGCGTCGAACTCGGAGAGGGGCACGCGCCGGCGCACGATCGAATCGCCTTCGCCGGGCCCCGCCAGCCGCAGCATCACGCCGCGGGCAGCGGCCTGCTGCGGTTCGTCCAGGCCGCCGTAGACGTCCTCCGCGAGGTGAGCGACCGCACCCCGGACGCCGCCGGTCTCGAGGTACGCCGCGGTCCGGAGCGTGCGCCCGTCGCGACGCTCCCACAGCTCCAGAAGGGCCGTCGACAGCAGCGGCAGGGCCCCGGGCTCCCCCACGACCTCGGCGAGCAGCGCGTCGGTGAGCGCCGGTTCGACGCGGAGCCCCGCGCGCACCGCCGGCTGTTCGATCACCCGCCGGTACTCCTCGGGCGTCATGGGCCCGACCAGCACGTGGTTCGCCCCGAGCAGGGAGGCGAGACGGGGATCCTCCGCGCATCGGCCGTAGTAGTCAGCCCGGACGG
>DATLUW010000103.1:0-2769 GCA_035577825.1 Actinomycetota bacterium
CTGGGCCGCCGACGGAGCGATTCCGGTCGCCGATCTGATCGGCCGGCGCGTCAGCCTCGATGAGCTCGAGGATGCCTTCGACGAGCCTGCGAACGGCGGCGTCCGCACGGTCGTGACCTTCGCATGATCCATCGGCTCGAGGAGCTCGAGCCCTCCGTCCTGGAGGCGCGCCTGGCCGAGAAGCCCGCCCTCGTCCTGGCGCTCGGCACGATCGAGTGGCACAGCCACCACCTGCCGCTCGGGCTCGACCTGCTCAAGGCGCAGGCGATCGCGGAACGCACCGCGGAGCTGGCGGAGGGCGTGCTCGCGCCTCCGTCCTGGTGGGCGGCGGGCGGTGTCCCGCAGCCGTACACGCTGCGGCTCTCCGGCTCGGTGACGGAGCCCGTGCTGACCGCCGTCCTCGGCGGCTTCGCGGAGATGGGCTTCCGTGCGATCTGCCTGCTGAACGGCCACTACGGCCTCGAGAACTCGATCGCAGTCCGGCGCGCCGCGATGGCCTGCGCAGACGCGACCGTGATCCCGGTCGCCGACTACGAGCTGCTCACCGACCTCGGCGCCACCGGGGACCACGCCGGCGTCTTCGAAACCGCGCTGCTGCTGCCCGGCCGCCCGGATCTCGTGCACCTCGAGATCGAGGGCGATCTCCCCGGCGTGATCGGGGACGATCCCCGCAGCCGGGCGACCCCCGAGCTGGGCGAGCAGGCACTGGAGCTGGCTTCGTCCAGGGCGGCGGCCCTGCTGGACCGGGCGCTTCTCGAGCCCCGTGAGCCGATAGCGGGGGCGCTGGCGGCGGCGGTGGAGGCGCTGGAGGTCCTCTGGCGCCTCCGGCAAGACCTTCCACGAGAGCAAGTGCCAGCCGTCACGACCCTTACCTGGATCCGCCATCTGGAGCGCTTTCGGGAGGGCGACTGGGCGGAAGCACGGGACGCGGCGGCCGCCAAGACGGCGGATCCGGCCTCGTAACCGCCTATCCAAGTCGAAACGCGGACGTCTTACCTGTTGACCCCGGGATCTGAGGGAGTAGGATCAGGCGTCCCCGCCCCCGGGGGCTGTGGTGTACCTGCATCGAGGGAGGATTCGCAAGATGAACAAACGCTTTGTGCCGGTCGTGCTCGCCGTCGCAGCGCTCACCGTGGTCGCCCTGCTGGCGGCCGGTACAGGTGGCGCCGCGCGGAACGCGACCTTCCACGCCGCGCTGATCAGCGACGTGGGCCGCTTCAACGACAAGGGCTTCAACCAGAACCAGCTGACCGGGCTGAAGATGGCCCAGGCCAAGCTCGGCGTGTCGACGCGGGCGATCGAGTCGCACTCCGCGGGGGACTACATCCCGAACCTCGCGTCTGTTGCCCGCCAGGGCTACGACGCGGTGGTCGCAGCCGGCTTCCTGCTGGCCGACGCAGAGGCGACGGTCGCCAAGAAGTTCCCGAAGACCCAGTTCGCGATCACGGATTACCCGGTGGAGATCCCGCCGTTCTCGGACAAGAAGGGCAAGCTGCTGGTCCCGAACATCACCGGCATCACCTTCAAGTCCGAGCAGCAGAGCTACCTGGTCGGCTGCCTCTCGGCCCTGATGGCCAAGAAGGGCGGCGGCAACACGATCAGCGCGACGGGCGGCGTCAAGATCCCGCCGGTCGACTCGTTCATCGCCGGTTACAAGGCCGGTGCGGCCAAGTGCGTTCCGGGCACGAAGGTCCTCGTGGGGTACTCGCAGGACTTCATCGCCCAGGACAAGTGCAAGGCCGTGGCCGAGAACCAGATCGCGGCCGGCTCCAAGGTCGTCTTCGCGGTCGCCGGCCCCTGCGGCTTCGGCGCCCTCGCGGCGGCGAAGGAGGCCGGGGTCTGGGGCGACGGCGTCGACGTCGACCAGGCCTACCTCGGGTCGCACATCCTGACCAGTGCCGTGAAGCGCGTCGACCTCGGGGTCTTCCGCTTCGTCCAGGCGGTTCAGGCGGGCACGCTCGTTCCGGGCCACGACTTCGTCTTCGATCTCAAGAACGGCGGCGTCGCACTCGGCAAGGTCAGCCCGAAGGTCCCGAAGGCGTACCTGGCGAAGGTCGCTGCTCTGCAGAACCAGATCATCGCCGGCAAGATCAAGCCTCCGACCTCCTTCTAGAGGGCGGATCGAACTTCGTTGCGAAGAAGGCGGGCCCCCAGGGCCCGCCTTCTTCGTGAAAGAATCGCCGCTCAGTGGCCCAGCCCGCCGTCCTCGAGCTCGTCGGCATCACCAAGCGGTTTCCGGGGGTGCTCGCGAACGACCACGTCGATTTCGACCTGCTCCAGGGGGAGGTCCACGCGCTGCTCGGCGAGAACGGCGCCGGCAAATCGACGCTGATGAACATCCTCTACGGGCTGTACCACCCGGACTCCGGGGACATCGTGCTCAGGGGCAAGAAGACCTCGTTCGCCTCCGCCAAGGACGCGATCGACGCCGGAATCGGGATGGTGCACCAGCACTTCATGCTCATCCCGGTGATGACCGTGGCCGAGAACATCGTCCTCGCCGAGGAGCCGACGTACGCCAGAGTCATGCTCGATATCGGCGAGGCCCGAATGCGCGTCCGCGAGCTCTCTGACCGGTACGGGCTCGCCGTCGACCCCGAGGCGAAGATCGAGGACATCACGGTGGCCCAGCAGCAGCGCGTCGAGATCCTGAAGGCGCTCTACCGCGGGGCCGAGATTCTCGTCCTCGACGAGCCGACCGCCGTCCTGACGCCCCAGGAGGCGAAAGAGCTCTTCGCGATCATCGAGGAGCTGAAGGCGCAGGGGAAG
>DATLUW010000104.1:0-2008 GCA_035577825.1 Actinomycetota bacterium
CTGCTGAACCTCATGATCACGGCGGTGCTGAAGGTGGCGATGGGCTGATGGCGCAGAAGATCCGGATCCGACGGCAGGAAGGTCCGCGGACGCAGTCCGACGCCGACCTGCCGCGCCCCGTCAGGGGAACCGGCCTGATCAAGGGCCTGATCGTGACCCTGAAGCACATGCTGACGCCGTCGGTCACGCAGCGGTACCCCGAGGAGAAGCCCGATCTCCCGGCCCGCACGCGCGGGGTCATCGCGCTGAAGCAGGAGAACTGCACGGTCTGCTACAAGTGCTCGCGCGAGTGCCCGGACTGGTGCATCTACATCGACGCGCACAAGGAGGCCCACGAGCCGGCCTCGGGCGGGCGGGCGCGCTCGGTCAAGATCCTCGACCGGTTCGCCATCGACTACGCGCTGTGCATGTACTGCGGCATCTGCGTCGAGGCGTGCCCCTTCGACGCGCTGTTCTGGTCGCCGGAGTTCGAGTACGCCGAGTACGACATCCACGAGCTGATCCACGAGAAGGAACGCCTCGAGGAGTGGACGTACCACGTGAAGCCGCCGCCGCCGCTCGAGGTGGGGGCCGAACCGCCGGCCGACGCCCCGCCCGCGCCCGCCGCCGCAGCAGCAGCTCCCGCCGCCGCAGCACCGGCAGCAGCGCCCCCGGCGGCGCCGGTGCTCCAGGCGCAGCCGCCGCTCGTCGGTCAGGAGGCGCCCCCGCAGCCCACCGGGGCCGCGCCGCCCGCCCAGGCGGCGACCCCGCAGGCCGACGAGGCGCCCGGCGCCGAAGCCCCGGCAGCCGAGGCGGCAGCGGCAACGCCGCCCGCGGCCGAGGCGACGACCACCGAGGCGCCGGCAGCCGAGGCGCCGGCCGCAGGCCAGGCCGAACGCGCGGAGGTGCAGCTCGACCAGCCGACGTTCGACCGAGTGCTCGAGGAGGAGCTCGCGAAGGGGACGACGCGTCGCGTCGCCGAGGGCAAGGCCCGCCGCGCGGCCATGCTCGAGGCGCGGAGGAAGGCGGCCGAGGGATGATCGCGAACGTCTCCGCCCAGGACATCGCGTTCGGTTCCCTCGCGATCGTCGGCATCGTCGCCGCGCTCCGCATGGTCACGACGAAGAACGTCGTTCACGGCGCCCTCTACCTCGTGATCACGCTGTCGATGATCGGCGCGGGCTACCTGGTGATGGCGGCCGAGTTCGTCGCGTGGGTCCAGATCGTGATCTACGTCGGCGCGATCGTCGTGCTGTTGCTGTTCGCCCTGATGCTGACCAAGGCGCCGATCGGCCGCGAGGCGCTCGACAACCAGCAGCGGGGGATCAGCTCGCTGGTCGCGCTCGCCGTGCTGGCCGGGCTGGTGTTCCTTTCGCTCGACGCGTTCCGGAACCAGGTGATCCCCCTGCCGGGCCCGGACCCCCAGACCACCACGACGCAGATCGGAGAGTCGCTGTTCCGATCGTTCGTCGCGCCGTTCGAGCTGGTGTCGATGCTGCTGCTGGCCGCGCTGATCGGCGCCATCGCCATCGCCCGCAAGGACGACCCGGTCCATTCCGAGCCGGCCCGCACCACGCGGAGCCCGGCCGACACCGCGGGGAGGACCCTCTAGTGCTGCACCTGTGGATCCCGCTCGTGTTCTCCGCCGCGCTGTTCGCGATCGGCGTCTACGGGGTGCTGGCCCGCCGCAACGCCGTCCTCGTCCTGATGTCGATCGAGCTGATGCTGAACGCGGTGAACGTGACCCTGGTGGCGTTCTCGAAGGCCATCAAGAGTGGGATCGCCGCCGCCGGCGCGACGGCGGCCGCGACCACCGGGCAGATCTTTGCGTTGTTCGTGATCATCGTGGCGGTCGCGGAGATCGGTATCGGCCTCGCGATCGTCATCCTCATCTACCGCAACCGCGAGTCGATCAACGTCGACGAAGTCAACCTCATGAAATGGTGACCCTGGCCTCGACATCCCAGCCCGCGGGAGGGCGTCAGTGATCCACTACGCCTGGATCGTCGCTGCGCTCCCGGCCGTCGCG
>DATLUW010000105.1:0-3152 GCA_035577825.1 Actinomycetota bacterium
CGGCTCGAACCCGCCCTCGCTCACCAGGCCGCGTTCGACCAGCTCGAACGGCGACCCGGCCAGCGCGCCCTCGACGCGTTCGGGCAGCGTCACCACCAGCCGCAACCGGTGGTTCGACTCGGTGTTCGTGACGGCGCCCTCGATCCGGACGAACGGCTCGCCGGTGCGTCGTGAGCAGCGCATCTCGACCGTGCACCCGTCGAACGTCGCCGTGACGTGCTGTCCGTCGACGGTGGTCGACTCGGGCGGGATCGGCGACCCGCCCTCGTCCGGGCAGAAGTTGTAGAGGTCGCCGACGTCCGCCTCGTCGAACAGCCCGATCTCGAGCCCGTCGACCACCACGCGGCCGTGCCGCAGCTCGACCTCCGCCGGTTCCTCCCGATCGTGCACCCCCTCCGCGTCGACGCGCCAGCCCAGGCCCGGCACCCCGTCGCGTTCGAACGGCGAGGGGTTCCACCGCAGGATCCCGGGCTCGCGCACCTGCTGCCCGAGCAACTCGACCGCCCGCGACGTGATCTCGGTCGCGAGCTCCCGCGCCTCGGCGTGGCGGGCGTCGACCGCGCGCCCGACCTCGTCCACCGAGCACCCGCACACCGAGTCGTGCGCCCCGTTCCACAGCAGCAGCTGCCAGATCCGGTCGAGCTGGTGCCGCGGCCACTCGACGCCCCGCACGAGCGCTGCCAGCGGTTCGGCGACCCGCTCCACGAGGGTCTCCACGCGGCCGCGCTCGCGCTTCTGGTGGATCCGCGAGGAGACGACGTTCGGCAGCAGGAACGCCCGCGCGCCCGACCGCAGCTCGCCCTTCCACACCGGGATGTCCTCCGGCGGCGGCCCCGCGACGAACCCGGCCACCGACGCGATCTCGGTCTCGAGCTCGGGCGCCAGCGGTTCGATCTCCCGCAGCCGGCGGGGGAGCGTCGTGTCGGGACCGTGGTGGTCGCTCCCGGCCATCACCAGCACGGCGCGCGGCCGCGCGGTCATGCCGGCGAGGTTCCCGACCTCCTTGCGCAGCATCGCCGCGAGCTCGCCCGGCTGCTGGGCCGTGTGCAGGTTCATCCCGATCGAATAGCCGAACGCGAGGTACTCGGTGAGGACGCGCGTGCCGTCGGGCGCCTCCCACCAGAACGCGGTCCGTTCGACCGCGCGCGGCACGCCGCGCCACACGACCACCCGGTCCATGCCGCCGTTGCTGAGGATCTGGGGCATCTGGCCGATGTGGCCGAACTGGTCGGGCAGATACCCGACCACCGGCTTCGCGCCGAGGTCGCGGTTTCGCGCGAGCCCGCGTTCGAGGTTGCGGATGTGCGACTCACCGGACGTGAGGAACTCGTCCATCTGCGTGAACCAGGGCCCGACGCTGATGCGGCCCTCGGCGGCCATGCGCCGGACGTCGGCCTCGCGCTCCGGGCGGACGTTCAGGTAGTCGTCGATCAGGGCGGTCTGCCCGTCGAGGTGGAAGTGGGGGAACCCCTGGTCGAGGAGGTCGAGCAGCGTGTCCATCATCTCGACCAGCCGCTTCAGGAACCCCTCGAACGGCTCGTACCACTCGCGGTCCCAGTGGGTGTGGGGAACGATCGTGACGCGGGTTCGCTCGGCGACGATGGGTTCGGTGGCCATGCCGGGAGTCTGCCACGCCGGGGCGGCGAACCCGAAGCTCGGTCCGCGTGCGGGCTCAGGTGCGGGTCGTCAGCGATGGACGCTCGCCCCGGGGACGGAGCCCGCGAAGCCGGCGGAGGTTCCCCGACGTCCGAACGCCGAGGCGCTCCGCTTCCGTGCGATCGATCCGGCCGAGCAGGAGGCCGACGACGGGCTCCGCCGGACCGGCCAGGGTGATGTCCGCCGATGGTGAGCCTCCCCGTGTGAGACGCACCCGGCCCTCCGAGGAGATCAGCGTGACGGGTTCGGCCTCGTCACACCGCAGTTCGACCGTGACGTCGGTGCGCTCCGGATCCACGCCCTCGAACCGGGCCACCACCATGTGCCGCATCCAGCCGGGGCGGAAGTGGTCGTCGCCACGCGGCCTCGCCATGAGCGGCCCGGCCCACCTCCCCAGCGCGTACACGACCTCGTGGAGGTCCTCGCCCCACGACGTGAGCGCGTACCGGCCGTCGTCCTGCCGTTCCACGACGCCGTCCGCCTCGAGGCTCCGGAGCCGTTCGACGAGGAGGTTGGTGGCGATGCCGGGCAATCCCTGCAACAGCTCCCCGTACCGGCGCGGCCCCTCGAGCAGCTCGCGCACGACCAGGAGCGACCACCGCTCGCCGATGACGTCCAGAGCCCGAGCCAGCCCGCAGTACTGCCCGTACCGCTTCATGTCGCAGGATTCTACTTGACATCCTCAAGCGAATCACTTTAGTTTCTCAAGTAGTTCATCGGACCGTGGAAGGAGGACCCGATGGAGGACAGCGTGAGGGACCTGGTGGTCGAGTACTGCACGGCGGCCGGCGAGCGCCGGTACGACCGCCTGGCCGAGCTCGTGCATCCCGACGCGGTGTTCGGCGGGACCGTCAAGGGCGAGGCGCACGGGGCGGAGGCGTTCGTGCAGGGGTTCCGGAACCTCGGACCGATCACGGTGCGGCACGAGGTCCGCGAGGTCGTCGCCGACGGGGACCGGGCGTACGTGATGTACGACCTGGTGACCAACACCGCGGTCGGCTCGGTGCTGTGCGGCGAGCTCGTGCACGTCCGGGGCGGGCGCGTCGCTTCGAGCACCCTGATCTTCGACTGGCGGCGGTGGCCCGAGGTCATGCAGGAGCTGCAACAGCGGGCATCGGACGTCGCGTGAACGCTCCGCGACGGCCCGTTGACCAGCTTCGGAACGGAAAGAGCGACAAAAGCGGGTCGCGGGCTTGACCGCGATTCGAGGCGGCCGGTACAGTCCGCGACGTCAGGACGGAGTGATCAGCGGGCCGCAAGGTTGGCAGAGCACGAAGACCTGATAGAAGGGTCGGTCTTCGGACCGGCCCTTCGCTTCTTCCCTCCGAAACCGTTGCGGCGCAAGGGTTCCTGGAGAAAGAACGCCAAATCCGGGGTTCGGGCTTGACCGCCGTTCGGACCGGCCGGTACAGTCCGCGACGTCAGGACGGAGTGATCGGTGGGCCGCAAGGTTCGCAGAGCACGAAGACCTGGCTGAAGGGCCGGTCCTCGGACCG
>DATLUW010000106.1:0-3429 GCA_035577825.1 Actinomycetota bacterium
AGGAGCAGTTCGTCCGGGGCGCCTGTGGCAACACGGGCCCTCGGCCGGGCGGCACCAGCGGCGAACCTCCCCCCGTCGGCCCCGGCCGCAAGCCATTCGTCACCGAGCCCCGGCAGCCGCAGGGTGGGGACGCACCGCCGCCGAAGCCGCGCGGGCCCATCACGCTCGGTCAGCCGTTCCAGAAGCCCGGCACGCCCATGTCCTGGCGCGCCAGGCTGGGCTTCGGGTTGCTGGGGCTCATCCTGCTCGTGCTGCTGCTGTTCCCGATCGTGAAGTTCCTGGTGCGCCGCATCCGGCTGGTCCGGGCGAGGGGGAACCGCGAGCTCGCGCTGGCCTCGTTCCGCCTGTTCGAGCGGCAGGCGGGCGACGTCGGGCTGTCGCGCGGCCCCGGCGAGACGCCGTGGGAGTACCGGTCACGCCTTTCGGAGGAGGTCACGCTGTCCGACGGGCACCTCGACCGGCTCGCCACCGTGGCCGGCAAGGCCGCGTACTCGCCGCACGACGTCGCCGAGACCGACGCGGAGGGCGCGGGCCGCGACGGCCGCGTGGCCATCCGCGACGTCCGCCGGAGCGTCGGCGTCGCCCGGCGCGTGGCCGGCTGGTGGCGTCCGCAGATCTAGCCCGAGCAGCTCCCGCGGCGACGGGTCCGGCTCAGCGGCCGGGCGGATGGAACCTCAGTGGCGCGGACCTGGCGGCGAACCCCGGCAGCGTCCGCGACGAGGCGCCCGGCAGCGCGGTCCCCCGGCCGGCGGCGGCCATCCGGACCGACTCGGCCTGAACCTCGCGCTTGGCGTCGTTCAGCGCCCGGATGAACCGGTCCCGGTCCGCCCGGAACGTCGTGACGTTGTCGTTCACCGACCTCGCGATCTGGTCGATCTCGACGAAGAACGCCATCTGGCCGCCCCGCAGGGCGTCGAGGATCTCGTCGCGCTTGCGGGAGATCTTGAAGATCGACTGCCCGTCGGTGACGAGCTTCACCTCGGACAGGTGCTTGTCGAGCTTCGCCCTCGAGTTCAGGTACTCCCACGATCTCCGGACGCGCTGCAGGCTCATGCCGCCGTCCAGCAGCGACTTCACCACGCGCAGCGCCACGAGGTCGCGGAACGAATACAGCCGCGGCACGCCGGGACGGCCGCCGGTGCTCTGGACGGACGGCTGGACCAGGCCGACCTGATCCCAGTACCGCAACTGACGGGGCGTGCACCCCGTCAGACGGGAAGCTTGATGCGATGTGAATCCTTCCATGAACCGTTCCCCCGACGACCCTCTCGTCCCCCCGGCTGTCAACGGTGGGTCCCCGGGCTACGCGGCAGGTGGTGCGGGCGACGCGCATCCGGTGGGACCCGGGGGAAGGCAGCGCGATTTGTACAGCGCCCGGAGGGCCGTCGCAAGTGTGGTGGTCAGGGCCGTGCGGACGGAGCCGTTCGCGGGTGTCGGCGACATGACGTCGGCGCGAACACACGGAGAACGACCGCCGGGCGGCGGCCGGGAGCATCAGCTGTCGGTCGAGGTTCCCTTGGCGGGGGGCTGGTTCCCGCGGAACCGCTCGGCGAGCCGGGCGAGGACGCCCGTGAGGGTGAAGCGGCCCTCGTTCTTCCAGCTCTGGATCTGGTCGCGGCCGAGGCGCTTCAGGTAGTGGTACACGACGAGGCCCGAGACGAGCATCACCACGAACCCGACGATCACGAGCGTCGTGCCGATGTTCGGGAGAAGGATCAGCGGGAGCATCAGGAACCCAAGCACGAACGCGAACGCCGCCAGCCGGATCCGGCGTGACAGGTGGGCGGGGAGCGTGGCGTCCCGTGCGCGCCGGGCAAGGCCGGGGTCGTCCTCGATCAGCCGGCGCTCGATCTCTTCGAGGATCTTCTGTTCGTGCTCGGAGAGGGGCATGCACCAGACCTTCAGTCGCGGATGGCTGCCCTAGGGATTGTAGGACCTTCCGGCGTTTGCGGGCAGTGTCATTTCTGGATCGGCCGATCTTTCTCGCGAACGTCGGGATTCTCGAGGTTCTCGCCCCTCGGACGGGCCGGCGCCCGGCGTTCGGTCCGGCCCAGCAGGGTCGCCGGCAGGGCCGCGTTCTTCCCGAACCGCCGCTCCACGCGGTCGAGGGCGCGCTCGACGTCGCCCCACCGGCCGTCCGCGAGCATCGCCAGCTGTCGCGAGCCCGCGGGGACGAGGTTGGCGGCCTGGACGCCGAGCAGACGGACTCGGCGGCGGGCGCCCGGCAGCGCCCGGTACATCTCGGCGGCGACGTGGTCGAGGTCGGTCGCGAGGTCGGTGGGCGCCGGGAGCGTCCTGCTGCGGGTGAGGGTGGTGAAGTTCGCCATGCGGACCTTGAGGACGACGGTCCGGCACTCGTAGCCGTCCTCACGCAGGCGCCGGCCGACCGCCCTGGACAGCGCGAGGATCTCGCGGAGGATCTCTGCGGTGTCGTCGAGGTCGCGGTCGAAGGTTTCCTCGTGGGAGATCGACTTCGGCGCCTCGTAGGGGACGACCGGGCGGTCGTCCTCGCCGTGGGCGAGGGCCGAGAGATGCTTGGACTGCGCCTCGCCGAGGACCCGGCCGAGAACGCTCACCGGCACGGCGGCGAGCTCGGCCACCGTCCGGATGCCGAGCCGGTGCAGGACGTCGACGGTTTTCTCCCCGGCGCCCCACAGCGCGCCGACCGGCAGGGGATCGAGGAACTCCCGCACGCCGTCGTGCGGCACGACGATCAGGCCGTTCGGCTTCGAGGCCTCGCTGGCGAGCTTCGCCAGGAACTTGTTCGGCGCGACGCCGACCGAGCAGGTGAACCCGAGCTCCCGCTCGACGTCCGCGCGGATCCGTTCGGCGATGCGCCGGGGCGGACCGAACAGCCGCGTGGCCCCGCCGACGTCGAGGAACGCCTCGTCGAGCGCGATCGGCTCCACCAGGGGCGTGTACGACAGCAGGACCTCGCGGAACCGGTTCGAGTACGCCTTGTACGCCTCGAAGTCCGGCGGCAGGAACACGGCGTGCGGGGCGAGCCGCCGGGCCCGGACGCCGGGCATGGCCGAGCGGACGCCGAGCGCTCTCGCCTCGTAGCTCGCGCTGGCCACGACCCCGCGCGAGCCCGTGCCGCCGACCACGACGGGCTTCCCCGCGAGGGAGGGGTCCTTGCGGACCTCGACGCTCGCGTAGAACGCGTCGAGGTCGACGTGCAGCATCGGCTCGAGGGGGCGGGTCCGGTCGACGGGCGGCGTTCGAGGCATCCGGGCAAGTCTGCCGTGCCCGGGCCGCGAGCGGGTGGGGGCCGACGACGTCGCGGCCGCCGGGGCCTTCGTGGCGCTCACCATCCCGCAGCCGGGTTCGCGGTCACCATCCCGACGAGCCGCCGCTCGCGTGCCACACCTTGACCGGCGGCGCGACGCCGTTCCGGTCGGTGGGCGGGAGCCTCCGGCGCTCCCGGTG
>DATLUW010000107.1:0-6475 GCA_035577825.1 Actinomycetota bacterium
CGGCTCCTGTACGGCGTGGCGGACGACGACCTCAGCCCGGGCCAGGGCGGGGGCGGCCTGTACGCGTCGATCACGGGGGCGGGGAGCTGGTTCCACGTCGACCTGCCCGGCTGCGACAAACCGACCATCCGCGGGGTCGCGTTCGGTGGAGGGAAGGCGTTCGCGGGCACGCGCTGCGGGGTCGCCGTCAGCTCGGATCCGCAGCTCCGAACCTGGAGCATCGCCCACCCGGACGGCAGCTCGAACCTCATCGCCATTCAGGCCATCGCGACGGTCGGATCGACGGTCTTCGTGTGTGACGGCCTCCAGCGGGTCTTCCGCTCCGGAGACCTGGGGGCGACCTGGGGGCCGAAGACACCGCCGTCGCTCCCGGGACCGTGCGATTCGATCGCCGCCGCGCCGGACAGCTCGACGACGTTCCTCGCGCTGTACTTCCACTCGAAGGGCGATTGGCGCATCCGCCTCGGCGACACCTCGGCCGCAACGGGAGGCGACCTCCTCGGCGTCCCCACGAACCTCTGCCACCAGCCGCCCGTTCCGTGCACGCCGAGCGGCCGCGCGTACGTGTACACGGCGCGCCGCCCGCAGACGGCCGCCGGACTCGGGCCCGGAAAGAGCTACTCCGTGTTCGCGGCGAACGGGTCGTACTTCTACGAGTACGCGTTCACGCCGGAGCCGGTCCGCCCCATCTGGCGTCCGCTCGGCGCCACGCACATCGATTCGCACGGCATGGCCATCCCGGCCAATTACGACCCGGCCGCCGGCAGGTGCCGCGTCTACCTCGCGAACGACGGCGGCATCTACCGGACCGAGCCCACGGGCTCCTCGTGCACCGTCTCCTCCAGCCGCGTGGTCAAGGCGATGCACGGGTTGCACGGGTTCGGCAGCTTCGGCCTGGCCCTGATCCCCCGGTCGACGTGTCCGTCGGGTGTCACCTCTCCCTGTCCGGCGCTGTACCTCCCGTCGAACGACAACGGAACGGCGGGGTCGGTCACCGGCGGGCACGGCGCAGCCGCCTGGCACGACATGAACTGCTGCGGGGACAGCGGAGTCGTCCTGGCGGACTGGCGGCTCGCCAACCGCGTCGTGCTGCCCCGGGACAAGGGGGCGTCCGTCTACGTCTCGAACGACGGGAACCCCCCGATCTGGGGGCAGAACGTCTCCTCGCCCACGGACATGGGCGCGCAGTACCTCGCGTCCGGAACCGCGGCCGACTGGCTCATCCTCCAGGTGCAGTCGCTCCCCGGGAACACGCAGGCCGTCCCGGCCACCGGCGACTACGTGGCGATCCGCAGCCCGGCCCGGTTCGGTCCGGACGACCCCAACCTCGACACGATGCACGACACGATCGTGCGGAACCGGACCGGCACGGCGGGCGGATGGAAGCGGATCGGCCCGGCGCTGGCGCCGTTCCAGGCGGGCCGGATCCAGGCTTCGGGCGGACACGCGTCCACGACGATCTACGTCCTGCAGGCGAACGACCGCCCGGAGCTCGGGAGCGCCCAGGGCAAGGTGTTGAAGGGCGTGGCGAACGCGAAAGGCGTGATCTCGTCGTGGGTGAACGCCTCCACCGGGCTGGGCCGCGCCTACGACATTCTGGCCGATCCCTTCGATCCGAGGGTCGTCTACGCGACGGACCTCGGGGCATCCGGCTCGTCGGACGACGCGATCAAGGTGACGAGGGACGGGGGAGCGCACTGGGCCGTCGACCCGGATCTCACCCGGCTGGCCACGGCGGACGGGCGGTATCGGATGGCATGCGAGGGCGGCAGCGGCTCGGCGGGGACGTCGGACTGGGGGTTCCGGTACCAGTGCTCGCTCGCGGCCGTGGCCTTCGATCCGGACGACGCGAACCTCCGGTTCGCGGTGCTCGACCCTGCCGGCGTGGCGTTCTCGCGCGATGCGGGGCGGCACTGGATGCCGCTTTCCGTCACCGATCAGCTGGACCGGCCGGACGCGGGGCTGTTCGACCCGAACTCGAACCCCACCACGGGGCAGGGGAGCCTGTACGTCGGGCGGCACGGGCGCGGTCTGATCCGGGTCGACGCGAAGTGGTCGACCCTGCAGTCGATCCTGTTCCAGCTCCACGACGTCCCGCCGGGCTCCACGGTGTTCGCGGTCGACGAGACGACCGGCGTGAGCACGAGGCTCCTGCGCGACGCGGACCAGGTCTACCGGGGGTCCGAGCTGTTCGACTCGGCGACGACGCCCGCGACGCACGCGTTCCACTACGTCGTGTCCGGGACGGGGCAGACCACCCCCCAGATGAGCCGAACCCTGACCGCGACGGACCTCGCTTCGGGGGTGGCGGCCATCGATTCCTTCTGGGTGGCGCAGTCGACGAGCGGATCGTCCGGCATCTCGGCCGACTTCAACCACGACGGGTTCGACGACCTGGCGGTGGGCGTGCCGGGCGAGGACTTCGGGACGACGCCGGACGTCGGCGCGGTCGAGGTCGTCTACGGCTCCGCGAACGGGCTCACCACGACGGGCAACCAGCTGTGGGTGCAGGGTCAGAACGGCCTGTCCGGGACGCCTGAGGCAGGTGACCGGGCCGGGGACACCCTCGCCGGGGGCGACTTCAACGGGGACGGCTTCGCCGACCTGGCGATCGGCGTTCCCCAGGAGGACGTGGGTTCCGTGCCCGACGCGGGCGCCGTCCAGGTGCTCTTCGGCTCGGCGTCCGGGCTCGTGGCGGCCGGGAACCTGTTCCTGGACCAGGGGCAGAACGGGATCGGGGACAGCGCGGAGTCCGGCGACCGGTTCGGTGCGGCGCTGGCCGTGGGGGAGTTCGGGAACGGCGCGCAGGCGGACCTCGCGATCGGCGTGCCCGGCGAGGACGTGAGCGGGCTGGCCGACGCGGGGGCGGTGGCGGTCGTGTACGGCTCGCCGACCGGCCCGACCTCCGCCGGGAATCAGCTGTTCAACCAGGGGCAGAACGGGATGCAGGGGACCACCGAGGCGGGCGATGGGTTCGGGGCCGCGCTGGCCGCCGGCGACTTCGGCGGGACGGCCGAGACCGACCTCGCGGTGGGGGTTCCCGGCGAGGACATCGGCACGACGGCCGACGCCGGCGCGGTGAACGCGATCTACGGGTCGTCGACCGGGCTCACCGTCACGGGCAACCAGGGGTTCGTCCAGGGCCAGAGCGGGATGCAGGGAGGCGCGGAGGCGGGCGACGGGTTCGGCTCGGCGCTGGCCGCGGCCGACCTCGGCGGGACCTCGCAGGCGGACCTGGTGGTCGGCGTGCCCGCGGAGGACATCGGCACCGTCGTCGACGCCGGGGCGGTCGGGGTGATCTACGGGTCCTCCACCGGGCTCGTCACGACCGGGAACCAGCTGTTCGATCAGGGACAGCTGGGGGAGACCGTGGAAGCGGGCGACGCGCTCGGGGCCTCGGTGGCGGCGGCGAACGTCGGCGGGACGGGCGAGGCGGACCTCGTGGTGGGCGTGCCGGGCGAGGACGTCGCCGGCGCGCCGAACACCGGAATGGTCGTGGTGGCATTCGGGTCGTCGACCGGCGTGAGCACCACCGGCGTCCAGCTGTTGGCGCAGGGGGCGAATGGGTTCCAGGGGAGCTCCGAGCCCGAGGACGCGTACGGCTCGGCGCTCGCCGTGGGGGGTTTCGGCAAGACCTCGGAGGAGGACCTCGCGATCGGGGTGCCGGTGGAGGACGTGACCTCGACCGTGGACGCAGGGGCGGTCTTCATCGAGTACGGCTCGCCGACCGGCATCATCCCGAACGGCCAGGTGAGCCTCATCCAGGGTCAGGCCGGGCTGCTCGACACGCCGGAGACTGGAGACAACTTCGGGGCGTCCCTCGCGGCCTGACGCGTCCGTGGAGGGCGAGGCGGCGAGTTGCGGCTTCCGCCCCTACGGCCGGGAACGCCGGAAGCCGCCCGAAGGCGGCTCCCGGTTCGGTCGCTCGCAAGGCCGGCTCAGACTCTCCGTCGAAGTCCGACGCGCCTGTCGACGATCGCCGACACGCCGACATCAGATGTCGCCGCTCGACGACGGGCTCGGAACTAGTAGCGCTCGGATTCGGCTTCGTCGCAGAGCCAGACCTTGGGCTCGGAGTTGACGCCGGCGCGGCCCATGGCCTCCTTGAGCGAGGGGTCGGCCATGAAGGCCTTCGCGCCCTGGATCGAGTCGAACTCGTTCACGATCAGGATGTCGTTCGGGTCGTCGGCCGTCCGGAAGATCTGGTGCCCGGTACCGCCGTGGGCGCGGCGAACCTCACCGTGCTCCTTGTAGAAGGGGAGCCATCGGTCGAAGTCCTCGACGTGGTGCTGTGCGATCACCGATGCCATGCCTTGCTCCTTCCCTGTGGGTCCTGATATTCAGGAGCCGAACTATATGGCCGCTCATGATACCCTGTCAAGCGTGGACCGAATCACTCTGCCCGAGGATTTCGACGAACGCTGGCCCGGAGGCAACCGATCCGCCACCGAGGCGTTCATGAACGTCGTGAAGGCGAGCGAGGCCGGCATGGCGAACGTCGCGAAGATGCTTCGCCCGTTCGACTTGTCGCCGGCGGGCGGGCTCGTGCTCTCCGCCCTGGCCGACGCCGGACCGATGTCGCCCTCGGCGCTCAGCGACCGTTTGATCGTCACCCGCGCGACCATGACCGGGCTGCTGGACTCGCTCGAGCGGCGGGGCCATCTCAGGCGCGTGCCGCACCCCGACGACCGCCGCAGCTTGCTGGTCGAGATCACGCCGCAGGGGCGCGTGGTGGCCGACGAGCTGCGCCGCGTGATCCATGCCGCCGAGGCCGGGTGGCTCGGGGGGCTGAGCGCCACGGAACGGCGGACCCTCGTTCGCCTCATGCACAAGGTCCAGGACGGGATCGCCGCCGCGTCCGAGTAGGGTGGGGTGGTGGAACTCGTCTACCGCCCCGTGGTGGGTGCCGCGCTCGCCACGTTCCGGGTCATGGGCTGGGACGTCCGCACGACCGGGACCGAGCACATCCCGACCACCGGACCAGCCGTCATCGCGGCGAACCACATCGGGTACCTGGACTTCGTTTTCCTCGGCATGGGGGCGCACCGACGCGGGCGTCTCGTCCGGTTCATGGCGATGAAGGAGGCGTTCGGCCACTGGCTCGGGGGCCCGCTGCTCCGAGGGATGCGCCACATCCCCGTGGACCGTGAGGGCACCCCGAACTCCGCGCTTCGTGCCGCAGTCGGTGCCCTGCGAAGCGGCGAGGTCGTGGGCATCCACCCCGAGGGCGGCATGAGCAGGTCCTACGTGCCGGCGCCCGGCAAGACGGGCGCAGCCCGCATGGCAATCGAGAGCGGCGCCCCGCTGGTCCCGACCGCCGTCTGGGGGAGCCAGCGGATCCTCGCGGCGGGCCACCGGCCGAAATGGCCGCGCGACGTGGTCGTCACCGTGAGCTTCGGCCCACCGATCGAGAGCGGCGCGGGGGCGGACCCGGGGGAGGTCACGGCCGAGCTGATGGCGAACATCGGCGCCCAGGTGGATCATGCGGCGCGCGCCTACCCGCAGCATCCGCGCGGACCGGCGGACCGCTGGTGGGTTCCCGCCCACCTCGGGGGAACGGCCCCGACGGTCGAGGAGGGTCTGGCGATGTCGAGGGCGGCCTCCGCGCGGCGACGGGCACGGCGGGCGGCAGGCGGGTAGCCGGCTCGACCGGCGGCGCGGACCCGACCGGTACGATGCGCCGGTGAAGATCACCGGGATCCGCGCGCACCTCTGCCACTTCCCGCTGCCGGCGCCGTTCTCGCCGTCGTGGCTCGCCGGGTTCCCCGCGCTGTCGAACGGCTGCGCGATCTACCGCATCCAGACCGACGAGGGAATCGAGGGCGTCACGGCCTCGCCGCTCCTCGGCGACGAGGCCCGCGGACTCGTGAACCTGCTCCGCTTGTCGCTCACGGGGCGCGACCCGACGCAGGTCGAAGACATCGTGAAGATCCTGCGGTCGTCGACGCGTCAGCTCGGCATCCGCGCCTGGCACGTCGAACCGGCCCTGTGGGACATCGTCGGCAAGGCGGCCGGGATGCCGGTGTTCCGCCTGCTGGGCGGCGCGCGGACCCGCGTGCGTGCGTACGCGTCGACCGGCGAGCTCCGGAGCGGCGAGCAGCGCGCGGAGGACGTCGCCGCGCGCGTCGAGGAGGGCTTCACGGCGGTGAAGCTCCGCGTGCGCTTCAGGACGGTCGAGGAGGACGTCGCCGTGGTGCGCACCGTGCGCGGGGCGCACCCCGACGTCACGCTGATGGTCGACGCGAACATGGGCTGGCGGACGCACGGGTTCACCGAGTACCCGGAGTGGGACCTCGCCCGCGCGACGAGGTTCGCCAGGGAGCTCGAGGAGCTGAACGTCGCGTGGCTCGAGGAACCGCTCGACCAGTTCGACTACCGCGGCTACGCCGAGCTCCGGCGCCGGACCACCGTGGCGCTCGCGGCGGGGGAGATGCTCTCCGACCTCCACGGGTTCCGCGACATGGTCGAACACCGG
>DATLUW010000108.1:0-2261 GCA_035577825.1 Actinomycetota bacterium
CGCCATCGACGTCGTCCACGGCGGCGTCGCAGGCGTTGATGGTGTCGCCGTCCGCGTCGCCGTCCAGCGTGTCGTGCTGGGGGCCGCCGTTCAACGTGTCGCCGCCGGAGTCCCCGCTGAGCTCGTCGATGCCGGGCCCGCCGGAGAGCTCGTCGTGGACGTCGGAGGCGCCCGGGGGGGGCAGACAGACCGGGTGGCCGCCCGCCTTGAAGCCCCCGGCGCCGCCCGACACGATGTCGCCTCCCACGTCGCCCGTGATCGTGTCGAACCCGTCGTTGCCCGTCAGGAAGTCGTCGCCGGCCCCCCCGTGGATGACGTCCCGCTGCGGGGAACCGCAGATGCCGTCGCCTCCGCCGCCGCCGGAGAGCAGCGCGTTCGGGCCCGCCTCGTCGAAGATGAGGTCGAAGTCCCCCCCGCCCTCGATCGTGTCGCTCCCCGGTCCGCCCTCGAGGCGGGCCCTGCCGTCCCCGCTGACGATGTGGTCGTCGTCCGGTCCGCCGGCGAGCTTGTCGCAGGTTCTCGTCCTGACGTCCTCGTCGCCGCCGAAGATCTCGTCGTTGCCGTCGTCCCCGCTCGCGTCGTCGCACCCGTCGCCGGCGAAGATGTGGTCGTCGTTCTCGCCGCCGCGGATCACGTCGTCCCCGGCGAATCCCTGGATCGTGTCGGCGCCCGGACCGCCCAGCATCGTGTCCACCTGCGCGCCGCCGATGAGGGTGTCGTTGCCACCGTCGCCCTCGATCGTGTCGCGACCGCCCATGCCGCAGATCACGTCGGCGCCGGGCGTGCCCTCGAGGTGGTCGGCGCCGGGCGTCCCCACCACGTCGCAGTCCGCCACGATCAGCGTGAGGTCGAACTGCACCTGGGCGTGGCCGTGGTGCGCGAAGGTGGGCTGGCTGCGGACCTGGGCCACCGCCGAGACCGTGAACTCGTGCTGGCCCGGTGCGAGGGTCCCGGTGATCTTGAGCTGGGAGCTCGCCGGCGATCCGCAGCGCGATGGCGTGGCGACCGACGCGATCGTGCCGTCCGGCACCCCGACGTTCACCATCGAGCAGGGCAGGGCCTCCCCCCGGCCGTCGAGGCCGACCCCCGTGGAGGAGGCGCTGGCGGAACCCGAGAGCGAGAACGCCGCCTCCTGGCCGGTCACGTCAACGGCGATCCGGAACTCGGAGTCGCCGCGTGCGAACGGGAAGTCGTCGTCGGTCACGTCGCCGTCGTCGTACTCAGCGTCGACCGCCCCGTTGGTCGCCACCTGGAGGCCGAGGTTCGATCCGACCGCCGACACCTTGGTGTCCTGGACGGTCGTGGACGACGCCTTGCGGGTCGAGCCCGCGGGGCCGTCCGAGGCCCCCACCTGCTGATCGAACTCGTCCTGATCGTCCTTGTGGATGTCCGCGGGGTCCTCCACCGTCCCCGCGCCGTCGAACGCCTGTGCCGTGATCTGGAAGTGGTCGGACAGCTCCTGCACCGCCCGGAGCGTGGTCGTGCGCGTCCCGGTCGCGGCCGCCACGGGGCTCGCGATCGCCCCGAGCATCAGCGCGAGGACCAGGGGTGTGAGTCTGCGGATCAGCATGTGGTTCGACCTCCCGCGTCCCAGCGGCCGTCGTCGACGAGGGCCTCGACGATGCGGATGAACGGGAGCCCCCGCGCGTCGAGCTCGGCCGCGAGCGCGTCCTGCGTTGGCGCCTCGAACAGCCCGAGCACGATCTCGTCGCTCGGGATCGCGGCCGACAGGACGAGCCGGACCGCCCCCGGAACGGCTCCCTCCCGTGCCGTTCCCGAACCCGCCTCGGCCACGGCCGATCGGTGCGGTGTCCCGGGCGACGCCGGCCACGGACCCGGCGCGTAGCGTTCGACGAGGAACGTCGGCACCTGCCCCTCCCTTCGGGGCCGACGCTACGCCGCGCCTCCCGGCTCCGAATCCCGGAAATCCGTGATGTTTGCCGCGATCGGGGCGAGCTTCGACGCGAGCTCCGTCCGTGATCGAACCGCGAGCTTGCGGTAGACGGACGAGAGATGGCTCTCGACGGTGTGCTCGCTCACGAACAGCGCCTCGGCGACCTCGCGGTTCGTCATCCCCTGCGCGACCAGCTCCGCGACGCGGCGCTCCGACCCGGTCAGCCCGGCCCCCGACCCCGTCCGGCCGCCGACCCGCGCGAGCTCCGCGCGCACCCGCTCGGCCCACAGCGGCGAGCCGATCGCCTCGAACCCGTCGAGCGCGGACTGCAGGGCGGCGCGTGCCTCGCGGCGGCGGCGGGCGCGCC
>DATLUW010000109.1:0-3721 GCA_035577825.1 Actinomycetota bacterium
AGTCGTTCGCTTCGCTGGAGCGCGGTCAGGGCGAGCCAGCCCGGCAGGATCGGGAGCCAGAACGTCGCCAGCCGGAACAGGAACACGGCCGGCACTGCGATGGTCTTGTCGAGGCCCGCCGCGGTCAACCCGGCGATCACCGCTGCCTCCACGGCCCCGACCCCGCCCGGCGTCGGGGCGACGGTGGCGACGGCCGACCCCACCAGGTACACGGCGCCGATCGTCGCCACCGGGAGGCCTCCGCCGAACGCCTGGATCGAGAACACCAGCGCGAAGACGTACGCGAGGGTCAGGAAGATCGAGCCCCCGAACAGGGCGATGACCTTCGCCGGCCGCTTGGCGACCCCGGCGATGCCCTGAAGGGACTTGCGCAGCACCGGCACGGCCTTGTCGAGGAACAGCTTCCGGCCCCACGGCAGGAGCAGGACGATTCCGGAGAGCGTCAGCACCGCCGTCAGCCCGACCAATACCGCGCTCCCCGACGGCAGGTGGATGGGGCTCCCCCCCGAGTGCCCGCCCCACAGCGCGAACAGGATCGAGAGCGGCACGAAGGTGGCGAACCCCGCGAGGTTCTGGAGGCCAATGCCCGAGACCGCGACCGCGGAGTCCATCCCCTGCTTCTGCAGGTACCGGATGTTGGTCGCCATCCCCCCCACCTTGGCCGGGGTGATGCGGTTGACGAACGAGGCGGCGAGCTGCACCTGGAACGTGGGCCATGCGGGGATCCGGTCGGGGACCGAGCCGATGACCGTCATGGCCGCCGCGAAATAGGTGGCGACCGAGGCGACCAGCGCCGGGATCGCCCAGAGCCAGTTCGCGGCCTGGACCTGCTTCCACATCCCGGGGAGGCCGGCGAGCTGCGGGATGAGGAAATAGAAGGCCGCCCCCAGACCGACGACCGTGAGCACGTTCTTCGGCCGGATGCGCCGGAGGTCCTCGAGCTCGATCTTCTCGACGCCCGCAGCGGCCGCGGCTGCTCGCTGGAGCTCCTTCATCAGGGGCTTCCGCTCGAGCAGGGCCTTGCGGGTGCCCCAGCTGATGCCGTTCAGCTGGAGGCGCGGCAGGCTCTCGCGCAGGGCGTCCGCGCCCAAGACGTCGACCGCCGAGGCCACGGCGCGCTCAGGCCCGATGCGGAGGGCCAGCGACGCCAGCAGCTCGGCCACATCCCCGGCGAGCAGGCGGTCCGGCGCCGCCAGCTCGGCGAACCCGAAGTCGACCAGCCACGGGCGGCCGTCGGAGGCCAGCACCACGTTCGAGAGCTTGAGGTTGCGGTGCGCGATGCGATGCCGGCGGAGGAGCGCGACCTCCGACCACAGGCCGCGCACGACGTGGTCGGTCAGCGCCTCATCGCCGGCGCGATCGAGCGACTCCCCGTCGACGCGCTCGAACGACAGGAGGGCGGCGTCCGCCCGAACGTCGGCCACCGCGAGCAGCTGCGGCGTCCGGACCCCGTCCGCGGCGGCCTTCAGGGCCACGAGGGCCTCGTGTTCGACCTCGCGGCGCGTGGAGGAGAACGGGCGCTCGTCGCCGACGTCGCGGAGCCGGAGGAACCGGTACGCCCGGTACAGGAGGTCGGCGCTGCGCTCCTCCTGGCCGAGCACCTTCACGAACAGCGCGGTCCCGTCGGTCGCCACGGCGTAGTACGGCGTCGACCCGCGTGCGTCCACGACCGCCGGGTGGAGCTCGCGGATCGGCGTCCCGCTCATCGACAGCGCGTCGGCGATCTCCCGCCCGCGCGGCCGCAGGTTGGGAGATCCGAGGACCAGGAGCAGCGTGGCGCCGGCGACCACCCCGACCCCGACGGCGATGAGGACCTCGCCGGTCAGGTTCGTCCCCGCGACGACCCGGAACACGGCGAGCGCCGCGACCGCCCCCACCAGCGTGCGGCGCCACGAGCGGCTGCACCAGGGCGCGGCGGTGGTCGTCGCCGCCACCACGCCGGCCAGGTACATGCCGTCCGGGAATCCCGAACCAACCACCCACGAAGGTCGCCGCAACGCCTGGAGCACCAGCCCGGGGGTCGGCCCGGTGAGGACGAGCTGATCCACGAGCCACATGAGCCCCGCCCCGGCCGCTCCGGCGAGCACGATCATTCCCAGCATGCGGAACCGGCGCAGCGCAAGCAGCAGCAGCGCGACGAGGATCGGCGTCACCAGGGCGACGACGCCCACGATCCCCACGACGAACCGTTCCAGACCGTCCGGCAGGCCGTCGAACAGGCGGGCGACCTCGAGGTCGAACGAGCGCAGCACGTCCTCCCCTGCGATCGCGAACAGCACGCCGATGAGCGTGATGACGGCCGCAACGACGAGGTGCAGGCCGTCGACGGGCGATCGGACGAACGGCGCGAGGTGCGGCTCCTCGATCTGGAGCCGTCCATCCGTCACTTCGGTGTCCCGTCCCATGGTGTCAGCCCGGGCACCGCACGCCGGCGCCGCACAGCGTGACGCCTTGGCGCTGCAGCACTCGCACGCCGACCGCGCGCGAGAAGAACGTCAGGGCCTCGGTCGCCTCGAGTGCCTGCGTGAACGACGCCCCCGGGCGGAACGAGAACCGATACGTCACGCACCCCCCGGGGAACGTGTAGAACCGCAGGCCCGCGTAGCCGGGTCGCAGGACCTCCGGCGCCTCGAACCGTTCGGTCCCCGCCTCGTCGGGATCCACGGGGACGCGGACCGCCCCCCCCGTGTCGCAGGACCGCGACAGCGACACGGTCACCGCCTGGATGCCCGCGCGGTCCGAGTCGAGCCAGAAGCGCGCCTTCCCCGCGTCGACGTGCTCCCCACCGAAGGTCCACCCGGCGGGGAACTCCCGGATGCACGGGACGAGTGTGGCGGTCGGGACCGACTGCGCGTACAGGATGAGGACGTCGCCGTTCCGGCACGTCGGGGCGATGCGCGACGGCGCAGCTCCCGTTTCGACCGTGCATGCAGACAGCGCGAGCCCGGCGAGCGCGACGAGGCCGACGACCCGCCTCACAGCGCCCCCGACTGGAGGTTCGCCACGAGCAGCCCCCACATCAGCAGCGCCCCGAACACGACCGCGACCGTCAGCAGCACCCGTTGGACGCTCCACCGCTGGATGGCGATCGGCGGCCGTTGCGGCGCCAGCTCCCGGTACCGCCGCAGCACGTCCATGCCTTCCTTGCGCTGCTTGCGCATCATCGACCGCGACTGCGACGGGATCGTCACGCTCCGCGTCGCCGCGAACGCCTCCCCCAGCTCGTCCGGCGTGAACAGCTCGATGGCGCGCGCGTACACGAGGTCCGGGGTGGACCGCAAGCCGAGGACGATCATCATGTTCGCCAGGTCGACCGCCTGCCGCCAGGGCGACGGCCGGAGCTCCCCGAACGCCAGGTCGATCAGCACGACACGGCCGTCGCGGATCATGATGTTCGCCGGCTTCACGTCTCGGTGGGCGACCCCCGCGTCCCACATTCGCCGGATGGTCTGCAGGGCGTCGTCGATGATGGCCTCGTCCACCTCGGCGTCGGTGATCTCGACCGAGCCCTCCAGGAACTCGGTCACGAGCAGGTACTCCGCACCCGGCGTGATCTCGACGAACCCGAACGACTTCGCGCCCGGCAGGCCGGCGTCGTGCATCACCCGCAGCACGTAGTCCTCGTACTGCACGAGCCGGCGGACCGACGCGTACGCCTTCTCGTCCTCGAGCGAGCCGAGAAGGCGTACGCGTCGGTCCGCCGGCTCGTGCAGTACGAGGA
>DATLUW010000110.1:0-2596 GCA_035577825.1 Actinomycetota bacterium
GTCCTGTTGCTGGCGGGCGGGGTGATGGTGGTGACGCCGGGACCCGGGCTGGTCGTGATCATCCTCGGCCTCGTGGTGCTGGGGACCGAGTACGCGTGGGCGCGGCGGGCGCTCGAGAAGGCCCGGGACCGGGCGAAGCGAACGGCTGACCGGATCCGGCGGCGCGACCGCCGGGCGGGCACCGAACACGAAGGAGGGCGATGAGCATGGCGGTCACAGACACGATCGACGACACCCCGGTCCTCACCCCGGAGGGCAGGCGGATGATCGAGGCGAGGGTGCGCCGGCTGCGGGAGGAGGTGCTCCCTCAGCTCGTCGATGCGCTGCGGGAGTCCGAGGACGACGGGCGCGACGCGTTCGAGTACGCGCGGGTCGAGGGCGAGCTCCTGCGCCTGACCGGCATCCTCGCCGCCGCCTCAGTCCTCTCAGAGCCCGGCGCGAGCAGGCGGCAGCGGCGGTTCCGGCTCGGCGACGAGGTCGAGCTGCGGTTCCCCGACGGCGAGGCCGAACGGTTCCTGATCGTGCATCCGGCCGAGGCGCCGCTCGACGACCGGCGGATCTCGGCCGAGTCCCCGCTCGGGGAGGCGATCCTCGGGCGCGAACCCGGGGACGAAGTGGTGGTACGGGCGCCGGGCGAGGACTACCGGTGCCGGCTCGTCCGGTGGTCGCGCGGCGTGGCGGGCCGGACGCTCGTCGCGGAGGTCCTCGCCGGCTGACGCGACGACCGGGCGCCGAGGCCGCGCACCCGACACGGCGACCTCCAGGGAGGGAGCGGGTGCGCGGCCCGGTTGCTCGTTTCGTTCCCCGGCGGCTACCATCGCCGGACAACCGAATACTGCTGTACGTCCTCCGGCTCCTGTATCCCGGGGGACGGGAGCCTCATCCAGAGAGGTGGAGGGACAGGCCCTGCGAAGCCTCGGCAACCCCGGTAGCTGCGGGGTGCCAATTCCTGCCGGCGCCGATGGCGGCGCCGGAGAGATGAGGGGAGTTCTGGACTTCGGAGGCTCGTCGGGTGGCACACACATCCGGCGGGCTTTCTTCGTTCGAAGGGACTGCCCTCCTCGGGCTCGAGTGAGGAGGACGCCATGTCGCGTTATCTGCTGGGTCTGCGGTGCCGGGTCTGCGATGCCCGGTACCCGGCCGGGGTTCGTTCGATCTGCGACGAGTGCTTCGGACCGGTCGAACCGCACTACGACGAGGAACGCCTCGCCGCCGACGTCGACCGCGCTGCGATCGAGGCCGGGCCGCCGTCGCTGTGGCGGTACGAGGCATTCCTGCCCGCCGTGCGCAACCCGGACGTCGACCTCGGGGACGGATGGTCGCCGCTGCGGCACGCGCGCAGGCTGGGCGCGGAGCTCGGTCTTCCGCGGCTCCACCTCAAGGACGAGACCCGGAACCCCACACACTCGTTCAAGGACCGCGTCGTCAGCGTGGCCCTCACCAAGGCACTGGAGTTCGGCTACCGGACCGTCGGCTGCGCGTCGACGGGGAACCTGGCGAACGCCGTCGCCGCGCACGCCGCCGCGGCCGGGCTGCGCGCGGTCACGCTCGTGCCGCAGGGGCTCGAGCCCGCGAAGCTCACCGCGTCGGCCGTGTACGGGGCGACGCTCGTCGAGGTGGACGGCACGTACGACGACGTCCAGCGGTTGTGTTCCGAGGCCGACGAGGAGCTCGAGACGTGGGCGTTCGTCAACGTGGGGCTGCGGCCGTACTACGCGGAGGGATCGAAGACGATCGCGCTGGAGACGGCCGAGCAGCTCGGCTGGCGGGCGCCCGACCACGTCGTCGTGCCGGTCGCGTCCGGCGCGCTGTTGACGAGGGTCGCGGAGGGGTTCCGGCAGCTCGCGCGGGTGGGGCTGATCGACCAGCACGACGTCCGCGTGTCCGGCGCCCAGCCCCAGGGCTGTTCGCCGGTGGCGACGGCGTTCCTCGAGGGCGTCGACGAGGTCCGGCCGGTGCGCTACCCGGACACGATCGCGCGGTCGCTCGCGATCGGCTCGCCGGCGGACGGGCACTTCGCGCTCGAGGAGGTCCGCCGGTCGAACGGCGCACTGGCCGTGGTCTCCGACGACGAGATCGTCGAGGCGGTCGGGCTGCTGGCGCGGACCGAGGGCATCTTCGCCGAGACCGCCGGGGGCGTGACGATCGCGACGCTGCAACGGCTCGCCGCCCGGGGCGTCGTCCGGCCGGACGAGACGGTGGTCGCGTACGTCACCGGGATGGGGCTGAAGACGCTCGACGGGTTCGGGACGCGGTTCGGGCTCGAGGCGACGATCGGGCCGAAGCTCGAGGCGCTGCTCGAGGCCGTCCCCGCGTAGCGAGGTCAGCCGTCCACGTCGAGCTCGAACCAGACCCGGGACGGTTCGAGCTCGGTTCCCCAGCGCGACGCGAACCGATCCACCATGAGGAGGCCCCAGCCCGACTCCCGGAGGTGATCGTCGCCGTCCCCGCCGGTGGTCGCAGCCGGGATGCCGTCGCCGGGATCCTCGACCTCGATCCGGATCGAGCCGTCCCGGTAGGCGAGCGTCAGCCGAACCCGGTCGTCGGGTCCTTCGCAACCGTGGCGGACCGCGTTCGTCACGACCTCGGAGACGAG
>DATLUW010000111.1:0-2071 GCA_035577825.1 Actinomycetota bacterium
CGTGGTGGATGGTGCTCGCCGGGAGCGCGGCCGGGCTCGCCCTGGGCGCCGGGAACCCGGCCACGAACAAGCTCTCTGCCGACCACGTCACCGGCGGCCACCAGGGCGCGGTGATGGGCGTGAAACAGTCGGGTCCCCCGCTCGGGGTGCTGTTCGCCGGCCTCGCGCTGCCGT
Organism: Actinomycetota bacterium; assembly: GCA_035577825.1. Taxonomy (GTDB): domain Bacteria; phylum Actinomycetota; class UBA4738; order UBA4738; family JACQTL01; genus DATBHM01. The sequence continues at coordinate 175 of DATLUW010000111.1, forward strand.
CGGTGGCGGCGGCGCTCGGGTGGCGGTGGGCGCTCGGACTCACCGCGCTCATTCCCGCCGCGGGGCTCCTGTGGCTGCTGCGGGTCGTGCCGAGGGAGACGCTGCACCGCGCCGAGCGGCGAGGTACCGCGACGCTCCCCCCGGACGCCCGGGCGACGATGTGGTGGCTGACGGTGATCGGTTTCGCCGTGGCCACCGGCGTCGCCGCCGTGCTGGCGTTCCTTCCGCTGTACGCACAGCAGTCGGTCGGCTTGAGCACGCTCCAAGCCGGCCTGATGGCGGCGTTCGTCGGCGTGACCGGGATCACCGGGCGCATCCTGTGGAGCTGGCAGGGGGGACGGTTCGACCATCTCGCCACGCCGCTCGCGATCATGGGGGTGCTGTCCGTCGTCGGGGCGCTCCTGTTCTGGGCCGCGGCCGATTGGGGGCCGGCGGCCCTGTGGGCCGGCGCACTCGTGTCGGGGGCGAGCATGATGGCCTGGCACGCGGTGGCCTGGCTCGCGCTCATCACCGCCGTCGAGGCGGCCGCAGTCGGCGCGGCCTCGGGCGTGGTGCACCTCGGATCATCCATCGGGTTCGGGATCGGGCCGTTGGTGTTCGGTCTGATCGCCGACCACGCCTCCTACGGGTGGGCCTGGGCGGTGGTGGTCGTGCTGTTCGTCGCCGCGACGAGCGGAACGCTCGTATGGCGAGGCCGCGTCCGGCGGGCGGCGCCGGCCCGCGCGACGGTCCCGGTTGCGTTCTGACCCGATGGCTCAGGAACCGGTCAGCGCCAGGAACACCGCCCGCAGCGAGTGCGGCTGATCGCGGCGCGTCACCGTCCCGTCGCCCGTGTGCACCTGCCAGACGGCGTTCTGCGCGTCCGAGCCGTCGAGCAGGATCGTGACGTGGTCGTAGGCCGGACGTTCGAACACGATCCGCCGCGCGCCGGTCATGTCGACCGCGCTCGCGGCCGGGACGAGCCGATCGCCGGCGCCGCCGAACACCGTCCACGCCGTGCCGCCGCGACCTTGTGGGCTCGGCGCGAGCTTGGACAGGAACACCGATCCGGGCACCTGCTCGCGGCACTGCAGGATCTGCGGGCAGACCCGGGCGTCGGGCGTCCCAGCGTGCGGCGATGACATCGTCACCGCACGGGGGACGAGCAATCGATCCCCCGCTCGCGCCAGAGCGGCCCGGACGACGAGGCCGCCCATCGAGTGCCCGACCATCAGCACGGGCTCGCCCTTCGACGAGTACGTCGTCTCCACGTACGACGCGAGCTGGCCGCCGAGGTCCTCGATCGGGGTGTTCGGGTCGTCCGAGCCGATGATCGCGTCGCAGTCGTGGTCGCCGGACTCGTACCCGACCGTGACCGTCCGCAGGTTCGGCGCCCACCGCCGGAACGCGCCCTCGAGCGCCCCCCAGTACGCGGCGCACGAGTATCCCGCGGCCGTCGTGGCGAACCCGTGGACCAGGAGCACGACCCCGCCGGACGAGTCCTCCGAGGGCGTCGCGGAGGCGGCGGCACTCGTCGGTCCGGAGGTCGTGGCGGCGCCGCCCGGCCCGGGCGACGACCCCGAACATGCCGCCGCGGCGAGGGCCAACAGGGCGATCGCCACCTCGAGCAGCCGCCGGGGCCGGCGCGTCGTGCGGCGCGTGGACATCGGCCCGCAGCCTACTGCGAGGGCCGATCTCCCCCGTCCGTGTCCCGCGCACGTCCGCGGGGCGGCCACTGCGCGGACGTTGGGTGGCCGTTCCCCGTCCGCACGTCTGTCCTGGTTTGACGGCCCCCTACGTGGCGCTCGGTGCCAGCTGTTCCTGCACCTGCCGCGCCACGCGATGTTCGACTACGAACGCCGCGAACGGGATGAGCCCGGACACCACGACGACCCACAGGCGCCAGATCGGCCATCCC
>DATLUW010000112.1:0-9363 GCA_035577825.1 Actinomycetota bacterium
CGTCCAGCCCTTCGCGAAGCCCACGGGCCACCGCCTCGAGGTCGCGCCCCGACATGCCGCCGTACGTGGTGAATCCCTCGTACAGCACGGCCCACGGCCGGCACGCGTGGTGGTCGGCGCGGTTCCGCAGCGCGAGGAACCCCCCGATGTTCACCAGCGCGTCCTTCTTCGCGCTCATCGCGACGGCGTCGGCCAGCGAGAACAGCTCGCGCGCGATGTCGCCGAGCGAACGGCTTTGCTGGCCGGGTTCGCGTTCGCGGATCAGGAAGCAGTTCTCGGCGAACCGCGCCGCGTCGATCAGCAGCCGGATCCCGTGGCGCCGACACAGCTCCGACACGGCGTGCGCGTTGGCGAGGGAGACCGGCTGGCCGCCGTTCGTGTTCGACGTGACGGTCAGGACGAACAGGCGAACCCGGCCGGGGTTCGCTTCGATGAGCGACTCCGCAGCGGCGATGTCCACGTCCCCCTTGAAGAGCGACAGGTCGTCGGGGTCGAGTCCCTCGGGGACGACCAGGTCGACGGGGCGGGCCCCGCGGTTGCGGATGTGGGCCCGCGTCGTGTCGAAGTGCAGGTTCCCGGGCACGAGGTCGCCCGGCTCGACGAACGCCCGCGTGTACACGGTCTCGGCGCCGCGACCCTGGTGGGTCGGGATCACGAACGCGAACCCGGTCACGTCCTGTACGGCCTGCTCGAGGTGGAACCAGTTCCGTGCGCCCGCGTAGGACTCGTCGCCCTCCATCATGCCGCTCCACTGCGCCGCGCTCATCGCGGCCGTCCCCGAGTCCGTCAGGAGGTCGACGAACACGTCCTCCGAGGCGATCCGGAACATGTTGTGCCCGGCGGCCGCGAGCGCCCGGCGGCGGTCGTCCCGCGAGATCAGGCGGATCGACTCGACCGACTTCACGCGCCAGGGCTCGGCGAACGTCTCCTCGTGCATGTCGTGTCCTCCTTCTGCGGCGCGATCATGCCGCCCGGGCCGGAGGCGCCACGGTGCCGGAGAACCTTGGCCCCGGGGGACCTTCGGCCCCCCCGCCCCGCCATCCCCGGTCGAGCGGCCCATGATCGCGGGTTCGCGGTCCGGCCCGACGGGACACGGACCTCCGGCCCTGAGCCGGCGTCGCCGCCGGAGGCAAGCTCGAGACTCGGAGTCCCGCCGGGGACCTCGACGAGAGGAGGAGTCCATGGCGGCGAACCGGACCGCCACGAAGAAGCCAGTCGCCCGCACACCTGCCGCGCGGAAGCCGGCGGGCCCGAAGGCGAAGCCCGCGGCCGCGAAGGCCAAGCCGGCCGCCTCCCACGAGCACGAGACGCATGGAGTGGCGGGGCTCGTGGACCGGATCCTCCGGTTCACGGAACACGCTGCCCTCAGGGTCGCGTTGATGGCCAAACACGGGCGGAGGCGACTGCTCCGGCACGCTTGATCGCATGCCGCGTGCGGCCCCCCGACGATCGTGGCGGAGCCCGGAGTCCGTCCCCGGGCTCCGCCACTCGCTCGTCCAGTCGGATTCGCGCACTCGGGGCAGATCGCTGCCGTGCTCAGCTCGGGGCGGGCGCCTCGACGAACTCCACGTCGAGAACTCCCGGGACGCTCCGGGCGAGCAGCTCGGCCAGCCGGTAGCTCGCGCCGTTCGTCGCGCCGCGGAGCGTCACGACGCCGTCGGCCACGTCGACCTCGTAGGTCTGGAGCATCAGCAGCTCGTCGACGAGCAGCGCCTCGACCTCGCGGCGGATGTCCACGTCGCTCCGGGCGAGCATCTTCAACACGTCGCGCCGGGCGACGATCCCGACGACGCGGTCGCCGGAGACGATCGGGATGCTCTTCACATGCCGGTCGAGCATCAGCCGGGCGGCCTGGGCCGCATCCGCGTCCTCCGGCAGCGCAACCACGCTCGTCGTCATGACCTCGCCGACGGTGTGGGGAACCGGCTTCGGGCGGTGGTGCACCGGCAGCATCTGCCTGCGGGGGTCGGGGGTGGCCTCGAGCGGGATGAGGTCGGCCTCCGACACGATGCCGATCAGCTCGTCGGCCTCGTCCACGACGGGCAGCGCGCTGATCGCGTGTTCGACGAGGAGCGCGGCGGCCTCCTTCACGCCCGTCGCCGGGCGAACCGTGATCACGGGCGTCGTCATGATGTCCTTGGTTCGCATCGGGCATGCACCTGCCTTTCACCACGAGCATCGAACGCTCCGATGCGGCGGGACCGGGCCGTTGGACTCGCGGTGCGGGGGACGAACGGGACGGCGCCGTCTGCGGCGGCGCGTGTCGGTCGCCCTCCGGATTCCCGATACTGCCTGCTGCCCGGGGAGCCGAGAGGGGTCACCGACATGGACGCGAACGCACTGGTCGAGATCGTTCCGAACTTCAGCGAGGGGCAGCGGACCGAGGTGATCGAGGCGATCCTCGACGCGCTTCGCGTGCCCGGCGTACGGATGCTCACGTGGCAGGCCGACCCCGACCACAACCGGCTGGACGCCACGCTGGTCGGGAGCCCGGAGGCCGTGACCCGCAGCGCCATGGCCGGGACGGCGAAGGCCGCCGAGCTGATCGACATGGAACAGCACCGCGGCAGCCACCCGCGGATGGGCGCGACCGACGTGATCCCGTTCCTGCCGGTGCGCGGGGTGACCATGGAGGACTGCGCCGAGCTGGCGCGCGAGCTGGCGCGGCGCATCGGCGAGGAGCTCGGCATCCCGGTGTACCTCTACGGCGAGGCCGCGCTGGTGGCCGATCGCCGTTCGCTCGCGAACGTGCGCAAGGGGGAGTACGAGGCCATCCGCGACGACGTCGCGGATGGCCGGCGGCTGCCGGATCACGGCCCGGCCGAGATCGGCCGGGCCGGCGCGGTCGCGGTCGGCGCGCGCAAGCCGTTGGTCGCGTTCAACGTCTACTTCGCGGGCGACGACGAGGCGGCGGTCAAGGCGGTCGCCAAGTCCGTGCGCGAGTCGTCCGGCGGCCTGAAGAACGTCCGCGCGATCGGGTTCGGCATGGAGGACCGCGGCCGGGTCACCGTGTCGATGAACATGGTCGACGTCGACCAGACGCCGCTGAACCGCGCGCTGGAGCTGGTGCGGACGGAGGCCGCGCGGTTCGGGCTCACCGTGCTCGACACGGAAATCGTCGGGATGGTCCCGGAGGCCGCGCTCACCGACGCCGCGTCGTTCTACCTGCAGCTCGCCGGGTTCGCGCCGGACGAGCAGATCCTCGAGCGCGTGCTCGCGGCGAGTGGAGACGGAGGCGAGGACGGCAGGGGCGCGATCGCGGACCAGACGGTGGGCGGGTTCCTCGATTCGATGGCGGCCGCGACGCCGACGCCCGGCGGCGGGACCGCCGCCGCGATGTCCGGCGCCAGCGGCGCCGCGCTCGTCGCGATGGCGGCCCGGCTGACCGCCGGCAAGAAGAGCTTCGAGGCGGTGGAGGCTCGCATGGGCGAGATCGTGGAGACCGCGGAGGCAGCCCGGGCGACGTTCCTCGACCTGGCCGAACGCGACGCGCGGTCGTTCGATGCGGTGATGCAGGCGTACGGCCTGCCGAAGGAGACCGACGACGAGAAGGCCGCCCGCAGCGCGGCGATCCAGGAGGCCATGGTCGGCGCCGCGAACGTTCCGCTCGAGACCGCCCGGCTGGCCGTCGACCTGCTGGCCCTCGCCGAGGAGACCGCCAGGACCGGGAACCCCAACCTGCTCTCGGACGCCGCGGCGGCGAGCGAGCTGCTGGGGGCGTCGGCCCGCGCGGCGGCCTGGAACGTCGAGATCAACGCGCAGTCGATCAAGGACGAGTCGGTCGCCACCTCGCTCCGCGAGGAGACGAAGGGGCTGCTCGACCGGGCGCGCGAGCTGGGCGCCGCCACCGCGGCGTCGTTCCGATCTGGCACCTCCGGCTGACCCGCGCCGCGACACCGGCCGACCCCCTCTCGGCGGGTCCAGCGGCCCCCGCCGGCGCCCTCCGCGGCGCGAACAATGGCGTACCGGAGGCTGCCCGGTGGCACGCGCGACCAGCACGGCCGGGCGCCGGAGCGAGGCTTGCGCGATGACGAAGCTAGCCGAGAAGCCCAGGCCGTTCCTGCTCCCCGAGTACTGCAAGGGGTGCGCACGCTGCATCGCGTCGTGCGCGAAGGACTGCATCAGCCCGGGAACCGAGATCGACCCGAGAACCGGGCTCACGCCGGTCGTCCTCGACCTGACGCTCTGCAATGCGTGCGGCCTGTGCATCGCCGCATGCCCGGAGCCGTTCGGCCTCCGGCCGGACGGCGAGCAGGCGGAGTTCGAGCTGATGGACCCGTCCGGGATGCTTGGGCCGCGATCGTACGACGCGCCGGTCCCCGAGCCCTGGCCCGACACGACCGTCGAGATGCCCGAGCGGGAACCGCTCGTCATCAAGGGCACGTACGCGGCGGCCGTGGGGGCGCTCCTCGCCGGGTGCCGCCACGTGTACGGCTACCCGATCACGCCGTCCACCGAGGGCGCGGAGCTGATGGCGAAGGTGCTGCCCGGCCTCGGAGGGGTGTTCGTCCAGGCGGTGAGCGAGGTCGCGACCGTGAACATGATGTACGGGGCGGGCGGCGCCGGACGACGGTGCATGACGTTCACCAGCTCGCCGGGGTTCAGCCTCATGCTCGAGGGGATCTCGTACATGATCGGCAGCGAGGTCCCGGCCGTGTTCGTCGACATCATGCGCGGCGGCCCCGGCCTCGGGAACATCGGTCCGGAGCAGGGCGACATCAAGCTCGCCTGCCGCGGCCTCGGCCACGGGAACACCCATGCCATCGTCCTCGCGCCCTCGACGCCGCAGGAGATGCTCGACCTGTCGATCCTGTCGTTCGAGCTCGCATTCCGGTACCGGAACCCCGTCGTGATCCTGGGCGACGGGTATCTCGGCCAGATCACCGGGAAGGTCCGCCTGGCGGAGGAGATGGTCGTGCCGGGCATCCCCGAATGGGCGGTCTTCGGCGACCGTTCGCACCGCGGGAACCTGATCTGCTCGATCGACCTCGCGGAGGTCGACCTCGAACGCCACAACATCCAGCTCAACGAGAAGTACGCGGCCATGCAGCGCGACGAGCAGCGCGCCGACGCCTACCGGTGCGGCGACGCCGAGGTCGTGATCGTCGCGTGCAACACGCCGTCACAGCTCGCCAAGGGCGCGATCAGGGAACTCCGCGACGCGGGCGTCCGGGTCGGCCTGTTCCGCCCGGTGACGCTGTGGCCGTTCCCGATCGACGCGCTCCGCGAGCTGCTGCCGGGGACGACCCGGCTGGTGGTCGTCGAGGCGTCGAGCGGCCAGTTGGAGGACGAGCTGCGCCTGGCGTTGAGCCACGGCGGCGTCCACGCGCCGCCGCCCATCACGAACGTCCGCCGCATGGGCGGCATGCTCCCGTCCCAGCGGGAGATCGTCGACCACGTGCTGAGCCTGGAGGGGGTGGCCTAGATGCCGACCTCGGTCTTCTACCGGCAGTTCGAACGCCACGCCCACGCCGAAGGGGTCAAGGCCCACTCCACGACGTACTGTCCGGGGTGTGGTCACGGGCTGGCCCACAAGTACCTCGCGGAGTCGATCGACGAGCTCGGCGTGCAGGACCGGACGGTCCTGATCTCGCCCGTGGGGTGCTCGGTGTTCATGTACTACTACTTCGACGTGGGGAACTCCCAGGCGGCACACGGCCGGGCCCCGGCCGTGGCGCTCGGCCACAAGACATCGAACCCCGATTCGATCGTCATCAGCTACCAGGGCGACGGCGACCTGGCGTCGATCGGGCTCGCCGAGATCATCAGCACGGCGCAGATGGGGATCCCGATCACGGTCATCTTCATCAACAACGCGATCTACGGCATGACCGGCGGCCAGATGGCCCCGACCACGCTGATCGGACAGCGCACGACGACGACGCCCGACGGACGTCCGGTCGCGGCCGGCCAACCGCTGAAGATGGCCGAGCTGATCGCCGGCCTCGACGGCCCCGTCTACGTCGAACGCGTCGCGCTGTACGACAACAAGCGCCGGACCCGCGCCAAGCGGGCCATCCGCAACGCGCTCGAGTGCCAGGTGAACGGGACCGGGTTCGCGTTCGTGGAGGTGCTCTCGGAGTGCCCGCTGCACCTCGGGCTCGACCCCGCGGACGCCGAGGACTGGGTGCGGGACAACATGGAGCCGATCTTCGGGCTCGGGATCAAGAAGGACATCACGAAGGAGGCGGCGTTCCCGGAATTCCCGGAGGTCGGGTACGACCCGGAGCCGCTGCTCGACGCGGTGCACGCGACGACCGAGCAGGCGCCGCGGTTCGCCGGCGGCCGGTTCCCCGCCCACCTCGACCCCTGCGACGTGAGCCTGAAGCTCGCCGGCGCCGGCGGGGACGGGGCGCAGACCGCCGCCCTGCTGATCACGCGGTGCGCGATCAACGAGGGGTTCGACTCGACGCACATCCCGAGCTACGGGCCGGAGTCGCGTGGCGGCACGTCGTACGCGGACGTCCACGTCACGGTCGACGAGGTGCTCTCACCCGCGTCGCCGACCCCGCACGTGCTGGTCGCGTTCAACGCCCCGAGCCTGGCGAAGTTCGGGCCCACCGTCCGGAGCGGCGGGACGATCCTGTACGACTCCTCGGTGATCCACGAGTTGCCCGACGACCTCGCGCCGGACGTCCGCACCGTGGGCGTCCCGCTCACCGAGGTGGCCCGCGGGGAGCTCGGCAACGTGCTCGTCAAGAACGTCGTCGCGCTCGGCGCGCTGCAGGAGGCGACCGCCATCTTCCCGGCGGACACGTTCCTCACGGCGATCCGGGAGGCGCTCGCGTCGAAGCCCACGCTGATCCCGTTGAACGAGGAGGCGTTCGCCTGGGGCGGGAAGCTGGTCAGGGAGCTCCCGTAGCCGGCCGAACCCGTCCGTCGGCCGCCCGTCAGGGACGTCCGCCCACCGCGCTCGATCCGAGCGTCTGGAGCGCACGGTCGAGGGCGCGGCGCGGATCGACCCCGAGGTGCGCGGCCTGGAGCGCGAATGCGCTGGCGGCTTCGATCACGGCCTGTTCCCGATCCTTGCGAGACGTCGCCAGCCGGTCCGCGACGAAGGTTCCATGGCGACCCCGCGGCGCGATGTAGCCGTCGTGCTCGAGCTCCCGGTATGCCCGGGCCACCGTCCCCCCCGCAAGCCCCAGGTCGGAGGCCAGTTGACGGATGGTGGGCAGCCGGTGGTCCATCGGCAGCACGCCCGCGTCGATCATCTTGGCGATCTGGGCTCGGATCTGCTCGTACGGCGGCACGGCCGACGTCGAATCGACACGCAGGATCAACGAGTGCTCCCCGCTCCGGCTCCCGCGTCGTGTCGAACCCGCCACCTGCTCGGATGTCCCAGAACGATCCACCCGGCCACGCCTCCCGCGAACGCCAGGACCCCGAACCAGGGCAACATGGACTGCAGCAGCTCCGAGGAGGCGACCGTCCCGACCGAGACCGTCGCCCACCCGACACCAACGAGCAGCATGCCGATGCCCGCCCCGGAAAGCGCGTGGATCGACGCGGACCGGATGGCGTCGTCGGCGGTGACCAGGGCCTCGTCCTCGGCCGGCTGGGCCCGGGCGACGATGCTCCGGAGGATGGCTTCCAGCGCCACGGAGAACACGACCAGCGCCGCCGACACCACCACGACGAACGCGACGCTCGGGTCGACGGTCCGCAGTGGGTCCTTGGGCACCACGGCGTAGACGACGGCCAGACCGACCGTCGCGAGGGGGAGCAGCCTGAGAGCCTGGACGGCGAACGAACCCACATAGTCCCCGAGCTCCCTCGGGATCAGGGAGGCGGTCCTCGGACCGGCTCGACGTTGGGGAGGCCGAAGGAACGTCGCCTCGGCCGCCACGGCCCCCAGGAGGTACCCGGCGATCGCCAGGGCGAGGGCGTCGCCGCCCAGCGGGAAGGGCCGACGCGTCACAGCGACCCAGGTCATCGAGATGAGCCATCCGATCGCGCCCCCGATCGCCCGGAAGCTGCGTGTTCGCCGCAGGTATCGGGTCACGAGCGGCCGATTGGCGTCCGTCAGCGGCAGGTCGTAGCGATCGGCCCAGTCGCCCATGCGCCGTGCACCGGGCCTCCGCACGGCGACCGCCACGACGACCGCGGCGATCACGACGCTCAGGATGAACAGCATCCATCCCTCCTGGGTCAGTTGTTCGGTGACGGCCATGCTCGACCTCCGATGTCTTGATGTATCAACACGTTGATACATTAGGAGTTCGCCGGCTCGATGTCAACGCGCGGGACAGGGCGCTCGGCGCCTACGACGGGCGAGCCTCGCTCAGCGCGGTCCGGCGTTTGAAGAGCTCCTCCGCGGCCGCCTGGGCGTCGGCGCGCACGCCCTCGACGTCCACCGAGAGCACCCGCCCGCCGCCGACCAGCTGCCGGCCGTCCACCCAGACGTCGCGGACGTCGTGTCCCGATGAGCTGAACACCAGGTGCGCGGGCACGTTGAAGTCGCGGCCGTGCAGCACGGGCGTGGTGTGCAGCCCGCCCAGATCCACCGTCACGACGTCGGCGCGTTTGCCGGGCTCCAGCGAACCGGTGACCTCCGCCAACCCGAGCGCCCGGGCCCCCTCGAGCGTGGCCATCGCCAGCACGTCCCACGGGTCGCCGGTCGTCGGGTCGAGCGTGGTGACCTTCTGCAGCAGCGAGGCGAACTTCATCTCCTCAAGCAGGTCGAGGTTGTTGTTCTCCTTCTCGCCGTCCGACCCCAGCGCCACGGCGATCCCGGCCGCCCGCATGTCGCCGACGCGCGCGGTGCCCGACGAGAGCTTCATGTTCGAACACGGGCAGTGCGCCACGCTGGTCCCCGTCTCCGCCAGCAGCGAGATCTCGCGGTCGTCGAGCCACACGCAGTGGGCGATCACCGTCCGCGGCCCCAGGATCCCGACCTCGAGGAACTGCTCGACCGGCCGCCGGCCGAACCGCCGCATCGACTCCTCGACCTCCATCTCCATCTCGGACGTGTGCGTGTGGATGCCGGTGTCGAACTCCTCGGCCATCGCCGCGGCCGCCCGGAAGGTCTCGGGCTTGACGTAGAACAGGTGCTCCAGACCGACCCAGGCCCGGACGCGCCCGTCGGCCGCGGTTCGATGCGTCTCGAGCAGCCGACGCATCGAGTCCATCGTCTCGAAGTAGTCGTAGCCGTCCTCGTCGGCCATGTACGGCGCGAGCGTCGCCCGGATGCCGATCGCCTCCGCGGCCGCCGCCGAGCCCTCCATGAACCGCCACATGTCGAGCACCGACGTCGTCCCGAACCGCAGCCCCTCCGTGTACGCGAGCATCGACGCGGCCTTGGCGATCTCGGGCGTGAGCGCCCTGTGCGCGGGGTTGACGTAGGAGTCGAGCCAATCGAACAGC
>DATLUW010000113.1:0-8850 GCA_035577825.1 Actinomycetota bacterium
AACGGCAACGCGGCCGTTGCGTACACCAACATGGCCGAGGCCCCGATGCGTGCCTCCGCGGTGGAGCAGGCGCTCTCGAGCGGCTCCGACGCGGCGGCCGCTTCGCAGCACGCCGCCGAGGGCACCAACCCGCCGTCCGACACGTTCGCGAGCGCGGACTACCGCAAGGCGCTCGCGGCCGTGCTGGTGCGCCGGGCGCTCGAGGAGGCATCGTCTCGGTAGCCGGGGCATCCGTCGGGCCGGGCCGGACGTAGGCTCTTCGTCGTCATGGGCGAGGGGTTCCGTTCGGTCGAGGAGGTCGCCGAGGCGCTGAAGGGCGCGTCGTATCTGCCCGACCGCGGGCTGGCGACGGCCATCCACCTTTCGCTCGCGCTCGACAAGCCGCTGCTGCTCGAGGGCGAGGCCGGCGTCGGGAAGACCGAGGTCGCGAAGACGCTCGCTGCGCTGCTCGACCGGCGGCTAATCCGGCTGCAGTGCTACGAGGGCATCGACGCGTCGCAGGCCCTGTACGAGTGGAACTACTCGCGGCAGCTGCTCGCCGTGCGGGCGCTGCGGGAGGAGGAGGCGTCCGAGGCGCTCGTGCACGACGTGTTCGGGCCGGAGTTCCTGATCGAACGCCCGCTGCTGGCCGCGATCCGGGCGGGCGACGGGGCGGTGCTGCTGGTCGACGAGCTCGACCGGGCGGACGACGAGTTCGAGGCGTTCCTGCTGGAGGTGCTGTCCGAGTTCGCGGTGACGATCCCGGAGGTCGGGCGGATCGGGGCGGAGCGGCCGCCGGCGGTCGTGATCACGTCGAACCGAACCCGCGAGCTCCACGACGCGCTCAAGCGGCGGTGCCTCTACCACTGGATCGACCATCCGAGCATCGAACGCGAGGTCGAGATCGTCCGCCTGCGCGCGCCCGAGGCCACGGAGCAGCTCGCCCGCCAGGTGGCGGTGGCCGTCGCGGAGATGCGGCGGATGACGCTCGCGAAGCCGCCCGGCGTCGCGGAGACGATCGACTGGGCACACGCGGTGGCGTTCGTCGGGAACGGGTCGCTCGACGTCCAGACGGCCGATGACACGCTGGGGATGGTCCTCAAGGACCACGAGGACATCGAGATGGTCCGGCCGGTCCTGCCGCGGGTGGTGGCCGGCGACGCCTGAGCCGGCCGCGCCCGAGTCGACCGTCGACCCGGTCACGCCGCTGGTCGGGTTCGGGCGGTACCTGCGGCGTCTCGGCATGCCGGTGGGACCGGGCAGGGTGCTGTCGTTCGTCCGGGCGGTGGCCTCGCTGGCGCCGGCCGACCGCGAGGACCTGTACTGGGCCGGGCGCGCCACGCTGATCTCGCGGCACGACCTGATCGAGGACTACGACTCGGCGTTCGAGGCGTGGTTCGCGTTCGGGAGCCGCGTGGCGGTCGCGATGGAGCCGGTCGAGGCCCCGACCGCGGCGTCGACGGCGCGCCGCGAGGAGCCGCCGCCGCGGGACGACCTCGAGGTCCGGGTCGGGACGACGTCCGCGAAGTGGCGGCCGCTCGACGACGGTGACGAGGAGGGCGACGAGGAGGCCGCGATCGGCATCGTGGCGAGCGACGTCGCGGTCGTCCGGCAGAAGTCGTTCGACGACCTGACCCCCGAGGAGCTCAGAACGGCGGCGGCGCTGATCCGGCAGCTGCGCCTGCGGGCGCCGCACCGCTCGTCGCGCCGAACGAGGCCGTCGGCGAAGGGCCAGCGGTTCGACCTGCGGCAGACGCTGCGGCGGTCGCTGAAGACCGAGGGCGAACCGCTTCGGAGGGCATGGCGCACGCAGCGGGTCCGTCAGCGGCCGATCGTGCTGATCCTCGACGTGAGCGGGTCGATGGCGCCGTACTCGAAGGCGCTGCTCCTGTTCGCGCACGCGGCGATGGCGAGCGGGACTCGGGTCGAGGTGTTCGTGTTCGGGACGGAGCTCTCGCGGGTGACGCCGATGCTCCGCCGGCGCGACGCCGAGGAAGCTCTTCGCCGGATCGGCGAGACCGTGCAGGACTGGGAGGGCGGCACGCGGATCGGGGACTCGCTCCGGCAGCTGCTCGACGGCTGGAGCCAGCGAACGGCGCTCCGCGGCGCCGAGGTCGTCGTGTGCAGCGACGGCCTGGAGCGCGGCGACCCCGAGGTGCTGGCCGCGCAGATCGAACGCCTCCACCGGCTCGCCCACCGCGTGGTGTGGGTGAATCCGCTGAAGGGGAGCCCGCGCTACGAGCCGCTGGCGCGGGGCATCGCGGCCGCCCTGCCGTTCATCGACGAGTTCGTGGCCGGCCACAACCTCCACAGCCTCGAGGAGCTCGGCGACCTCCTGACGCGTTAGCCGGCAGGCGCACCTGTGCTCACCCCGGCTCGGGGCTCGAGGGCTGCTTCGAACGGATCTCCACCTGGCCGTCGTTCACGCGGGCGTCGTAGACGACCTGCGGCCGAGTCGCCGGGGGGCGGATCACCCGGCCGTCGGTGAGCCAGAACGTGCTGCCGTGCAACGGACACGACACGGTCGGCTGGGCGGCGTGGACGTTCACCCTGCCCTTGTGGAGCGGTCCGCCGACGTGCGTGCACTTGTTGTTCATCGCGTAGATGCGTTCTCCGATGCGGATCAGGAAGATCTCCGTCTCCTCGACGGTTACGCGGATGGCCTTCTCGTTCGGCAGGTCGGCGTCCGCGACCGCCGGCGTCCAGTCCTCGAAGCTCACGTTCGATCCCTCCCCCCGATTCCTTGGTTCGCTCGATGCAGGAGTAGCATCCGCCGGAAGCGGCGGGGAGGTCGAGTCGGGCGATGGCGATCGCGGTGCGACAGATGCGAGCCCAGTCCGTCGCGCGCGTGCCTCGGGGGCTCATCGCCGTCGCCGTCGCGGCCTGGGTCGCGTCGGTCGCCGCGTGGGCGACCGGCCGCGGCGTCTCGCTCAGCCACGACGCGCTGATCCATTCGAACCTGCCGCTGTGGGCCGCCCTCGCCGCGTCGCTCGTCGCGTGGCAGGTGATGTTCGTGGCGATGATGGTGCCGGCGGCCTCGCCGGTGGCCGGGCTCGTCGCACGGCAGGAGCGCCGCGCGGCGGTCGGCGGGTTTCTCGGCGCGTACGCGCTCGTGTGGACGGCGTTCGTGGCGGCGGCGTTCCTCGGGGACGCGGGCCTGCACGGCCTCGTGCACCGGGTGCCGTGGCTGCTCGGCCACCGCTGGGCGATCGCCGGCGCGGTCCTGGCCGTCGCGGGGGGATTCCAGCTCTCACGGGCCAAGCGGGCCTGCCTGGCCAGCTGCCGACGACCGGAGGAGCACGTCCGCGCCAGTGGCTTCCGGACCGGCCTGTCCTACGGGCTCGCCTGCCTCGGGGACTGCTGGGCGCTGATGCTCGTGATGTTCGCCGCAGGGATGGCGAACCTGTGGTGGATGGCCGCGCTGACCGCGCTGATGGCCTACGAGAAGCTCGGGCGCGACGGCGAACGGGCGGCGACGCTGGCGGGGTTCGCGCTGCTCGGGCTGGCCGGCCTGACCCTGCTGCACCCGGCCTGGATGGCCGGGATCCTGTCCGCGGGCTGAGCTTCGAACGCACCGCCGGCGAACGCACCACCGGCGCAGGCGACGGTCAGCGCTTGCGGCACCGCCAGACCGTGATCCGCCACAGGAACCGACTGCCCTTGCGGCGGAGGTTCACCAGGCCGTCGGCGACGAGCTGCGCGAGCGCCTGGGACTTCGCCAGCAGGCCGGGCAGCGGGAGCTCGCGGGTGGCGACCTCGTCCATGTTCGCTTCGCCGAACGCGCGACGGGCGGCGGCGAGCACGCGCGACTCGTTCTGGATGGTGCCGGTGGGGAGGTACATCACGCCGCCGGTCTCGAGGCACTCGCCCAGCGTCTCGACCATCGCGACGGGAACCTCGGCCCCGGTCGGGCCGCCGGCCCATCCGCCGGGGAACCAGCCGGACTCCTCTGCGAGGCGGTCGGGGATGCCGGACACGTCGCCGATCACGACGCCGGCGTGCACGTCCCGCACCGGTTCGAGGAGGTTGCCGTGACGGAACTCCGTCAGGTGGGCCAGGCCCAGCCGCGCGGCGTTCCGCCGCGCGTCGACGACGGCCTCCGGCGAGGCGTCGCACCCCACGACCCGCCCGGCGCCGAGCCGCGCCGCCACGATCGACAGCACGCCGCTCCCGCAACCCACGTCCAGGACGGTCGAACCCGCCGGGATCTCCAGCGCGCCCGCAAGGATCGTCGACGTCGAGGTCGGCGCGAAGACCGTCGGGGAGAGCTCGAGCGAGAACGGTCCCGTCGCGCCCCTCCACTCGATCGTGCGGAGACCGCTGGGCGTGTCGGCTTCGGCGGGCGTCAAGGGCGGGATGGTTGGCATTGGGGGCCCTCCGTTCGGACCGTCTGTCGGTACTCGCGGAGCGGTGGGCAGGGCCAAGCGGCCGGCTCCGAGACGGCCGCTTGGAGGACGATATCAGTGATGCGGGGGCGCCGTTGGCCGCAACCGTCCGGTCGGTACGGACCGTCGCGGTGTGCTCCGGGGGATTCGGCCCGTCGTGTTCGGGCAACCTTTGCGCGGCGCACCTAGTACGCTTGTGCACGGAACACCTCGTCGAGGTTCGCGTCCGCAGCAGCGCCGAACACCGCGTGCCCTCGCCCGGGACCGCGTCGGCGATCTCCCGGGCGGGCACGGAGGAACGCATGCCAGAGACGTTCGGGAAACGACAGCGCCGCGATGCTCGCACCAGGAAGATCGCGGCCAAGGAAGAGCGCCGTGCCGCGCGCACGCAGCGCAAGGAGCTGCGTGCAGCCGGTGTGGACGTCGCGCCGCCCGGCACGGAGGACGCGGTCGACCCCAACGCCTCCTGGCTGGGCGAGGCGAATCCCGTCGGCGACGACGTGATCACGGCAGACGAGGCCGGCGAGCGCTCCAGCTGATCCTCCCGGCGAATCCGCTCGCGTCGGAGCGGGCCGAACGCGACACCTTCCTCGAACAAGCCCCGTCACCCCCTAGACTCCGGAACCGGTGACCGTCCGCAGAACCCCGATCCGCGCCCTGGTGGTCCTCGTGCTGCTCGCGGCCGCGTGCAGCCGGGCGGGGGCGTCCGGGCCGCCCGCATCGCATGCGGTGCCATCGGTCGAACCCACGCATGCGTTCCGTTCGGTGGTCCCGTCGCTGTCGACCGTCCCAACGCCGTGCCCGTCGCCGTCGAAGTCCGGGAGCGGGATCGAGGTGGACTACTTCGACTCGCCGGGCGGCGGGTGCATCGCGGCCGACCAGCTTCGGCAGTTCCGGTGCGGCGACACGGTCGATCCGGTGATCGAGGCGGGCGGCGTGCGCTTCCTGGGTGGTCGGTTCGCGATGCTGGCGCCAGGACTCCCCGGCGGCGTCGGGCTCATCGGCCACGGCGCGGGCGAGGACCTGTTCATCCAACCCGGCGACCGCCCGACGCTCTACGTTCGAACGGACGACGGCCGGATCTTCCGGTGGCTCCTCGTGCTCGACGGCACGGCCGACCCCCACGCGCTGTTCGTGGGCGACTCGATCACCGTCGGGAGCCGCGCCGCGATCGTTCGCGCGCTGCCGGGCTGGACGGCGTCGTTCCACGCCGAGGTCGGCCGCAACACCGACCAGGGCATCGAGGCCGCGCGGACCGTGCACGACATCGGCTCGCTCGACGCGGTCGTCGTGGAGCTCGGCACGAACGAGTCGACGCCGGATGGCTTCCCCGACCGCATCGCGCAGATGCTCTCGATCGTTCGCGACGCCCGGCTGGTCGTGTGGGTCACCGTGCACCGCGACGACCTGAGCTTCGTGGACGAGCTGAACACCGACATCGACGCCGGGCTGGAGGGCCTGCCCAACGGCGCGGTCGCCGACTGGGCGTCGGTGGTCCGGCCCGAAGACCTGGTGAGCGACGGCGTCCATCCGGACGACCAGGGCAAGCAGCTCATGGGCTCGCTGCTCGCCGACGTGCTCACGCGGTGGCACGACGCGGCGACGGGCTTCGGCGCGACGGCCTGCGCGTCCTCGCTCGGTTGACGCGCGTGTGCCTCAGGCGTGCACGTGGAGCGGGATCTTCACGACGGTCTGGCCCGGCACCAGGGGTGAGTGCATCACCGCGGTGAGGGTCGCGTCGCCCGTCGCGCCGGCGGTCACCGTGAACGGGATGGTCTCGGTCTCGCCGGGGCGGCGGCCGGACGTCTGGACCACGGAGCGCGCGCCGGAGGCCGGGACAGCCGGCAGCGTCACGGCGCTCGTCCCATCGGCGTTCTCCGCGCCCGCCAGCAGTCCGGTCGGGGCCGCGGCCCCGGTCACGTTCCCGTAGGCGAACGACACCCGCTGCGTCGTGCCGAGCCGGATCCAGAGCTCGAACGTCTCGACGTCGGTCGAGTGGTACACGCGGACGCGTCGCCACTCGACGACCAGGTATCGCGCGCCCTTCGAGGTCACGCGGCCGACGTAGACCTTGCCGCCGACGGCCGGGTTGAGGTCGGTCCAGTAGGGCGCCAGGACGTTGTTGGGCCTCGCGGGGTTCGGGATCGCCTGCGGCTTGAAGGCGAGGTCGCTGTGGTCGCCGCCGCCGATCACCGCGTAGCCATCCGAGGCGATCCCGAGCGTGTGGTACGCGGTCCCGCCGAACACGAACTGCGACCGCCCCGTCGCCACGTTCACGATCGACTCGTCGGCCATCTCGTCGAGTGGCCGCACCCCGCGAGTCCGGAGGTCGACGAACGCCGGCCCACCGGCGCGAAGTCCGGTGATCAGCGGCGCCGTCGAGGGCTGCAGGGTGTCGGTCGACGTGAAGCCGTTGCCGTCGGCGACGGCCGGCGCGCCGAACCCGCCGACCGCGACGTCACCGACCGCGACGTCGGCGTGGAGGCCGAGCTCGTAGCTGGTGGTTCCCCCGGCGGTGTTGGACACGGTGACCGAGCACGGCGTCGACGCGCCGACCGCGAGGTCGGTGGACGTGCACGACGCCGCCAGCGTGACCACCCCCTGGTGCAGGGCGAACGCCACCGGCAGGTGCGCGTCGGTCCTCGAGGGGTCGGTGTCGTCGAGCAGGATCGTGCCGGCGTAGGCCCCCGCGGTCAGGTTCGATCCGTCGATCGTGATCTGCAGCTGCTGCGTCCCGCCGGCCGCGACCGTGAAGTCCGACGGCGTCACGGAGATCGCGCCCGCCGCCCCGGTCGCGGCCACGTGGAACGTCTGGCTCGACCCGGTGACGTTCGTCGCCGTTCGCGTCGTCGAGATCGAACCGGGAACGGCCGGCGCGTCCACGCTGGGCACGTTGAGGTCGATCAGGTGCGGGGTGTCGCCGATCCCGTCGACGAACGTCTGGGCGGGAACGTCGAACGTCAGCGTCGGGCTGGCCGCGGCGTCCGCCCGGATGCGCCCGGCGCCCATGTCGAACGGCCCCGCCGGCGTCGTGCCGTCCTCGAGCACGGGGTCGGTCACCGCCGAGGTCATGAGTGCCGACTTGATCTGTCCCGCGGTCCACGACGGGTGCGCCGCCCGCAGCAGCGCCGCGATGCCGGCGACGTGGGGTGCGGCCATCGACGTCCCGGCGATCGCCTGGAACAGCTCGCCGGGCGGGCCGCCGAACGACTCGACCGGCTCGGGCGACTTCGCGGCCAGCACCTGGACGCCCGGCGCGACGACGTCCGGCTTGACGAAGTCCCCGGCGGGCCCGCGCGACGAGAACGCCGCCAGCACGTCCGGCTGTTGCGGCGCCGGCTGCCCGGGCGGGAAGGTGGCCGTGACGCCGCCGGGGTGCGCGTCGAGGAAGTCCAGCACCTGCTGCCCGGCGGCGAAGTCGAGGTGCACGGCCGGCAGCCAGTGGTCGTCGGTCTCGACGTCCTCGGCGACCGGGTTCAGCAGCAGCATCCCTGCGGCGCCGCCGTGCAGCGCATGGAACCCCTTGTCCACGCGCGCGGTGTCGCCGCCTCGCACGCACACGACGACCTTGCCGGTCGCCGACCCGCTCGGCAGGTCGGTCGCGCATTGCGGATCGGCGTAGCCCGCGACGTCGCCCGCGAACACGACTGGCGTCGCCGACGAAATGCCCGGCGTGACGCTCACGCCGGTCACGTCGAGGCTCGCGCCCCCGCTTGCGGCCAGGTGCACCGTGGTGGCGAACTGCCGCGGCCCGGTCGACGCCCCGACCGTGACGTCCCACGGGCTCACGTGGTTGGCGGTCCCCGCGGCTGGTCCGGAGTTTCCCGCGGCGGCGCTGACCACGACGTTCGCCGCGTAGGCCGACAGGAACGCCTGTTCGACGGGGTCGTCGTACGAGCCGCCGCCCGAGATCGAGTAGTTGATGACGTCGACGCCGTCCGCGATCGCCTGGTCGATGGCGCCGACGAGGTCGGGCCCGGTGCAGCCCTCCGACAGGCAGGCGCGATACATGACGATCGAGGCCCCCGGCGCCATGCCGCTGATCTGCCCGCGGTCCACGCCGAAGATCGACGCCGGCACCGCGTTGTCCCCGGCCGCCGTGGACGCGGTGTGGGAGCCGTGCCCGTCCGCGTCGCGGGCCGAGCAGGTGTGCGCCGGCACGTCGCAGAACTCGCCCGACAGCGCACCGAACTCCGCGAGGTAGTCCTGGGTGAACGCGTACGCGCCCACGAGCTTGTGCGCGCACGCGAACGCCGGCCCGAGCGCGGGGTCGGTGCCGTTGCCGAACTGGCACGGGTAGGTGTGGCCCGGCCGCGGGTCGCCCAGCCCGGTGTCGGCGAACGACGGGTGCTCGGGCCAGATGCCGGTGTCGACCACGCCGACCAGGACGCCCGCGCCCGCGTGGGCGGCACCACCCAGCGACGGCCAGAGGTCGGACGCGTGAAGGAACCCCGGCGTCACGTCGGTCAGGACGTGCTCGATTCGC
>DATLUW010000114.1:0-5092 GCA_035577825.1 Actinomycetota bacterium
ACCGGCTGCGACTGATCTTCACGTGCTGCCACCCGGCGCTCGCCGCGCCGGCCCAGGTGGCGCTGACGCTCCGGCTGCTCGGCGGCCTCTCCACCGCGGAGATCGCGAAGGCGTTCCTCGTCCCGGAGCCGACGATGGCCCAGCGCATCGTCCGGGCCAAGGCGAAGATCCGCGACGCCCGCATCCCCTACCGCGTGCCGCACGAGTCCGACCTGCCGGACCGGCTGCGGGCGGTGCTCGCGGTCGTGTACCTGATCTTCAACGAGGGCTCCACGGCGAGCTCGGGCGCCCGGCTGGTTCGGGACGAGCTGTGCGCGGAGGCCGTCCGCCTCGGCCGGCTGCTCGCCGAGCTCATGCCGGACGAACCGGAGGTCTGGGGGCTCCTCGCGCTGATGCTGCTCGCGACGTCGCGGCGGCCGGCTCGGACGACGCCCTCCGGCGACCTGGTTCCGCTGGCCGAGCAGGACCGGGGCCGGTGGGACCGTTCGCTGATCGACGAGGGCCAGGAGATCGTCCGGGCATGCCTG
Source organism: Actinomycetota bacterium (assembly GCA_035577825.1). GTDB lineage: Bacteria > Actinomycetota > UBA4738 > UBA4738 > JACQTL01 > DATBHM01. The sequence goes on from DATLUW010000114.1 coordinate 528, forward strand.
CGGTGGAACCGGCCCGGGCCGTACCAGATCCAGGCGGCCATCCAGGCCGTCCACGCCGACGCGCCGACGGCGGCGGAGATCGACTGGGAACAGGTCGTCCAGCTCTACGACCAGCTCATGGCGATCTCCCCGAGCCCGGTCGTCGCGCTCAACCGCGCCGTCGCCGTCGCGGAGGTCGACGGCGCGGACGCAGCGCTTGCGCTGGTCGACGAGCTCGAGCCCGACCTCGCGGACTACCACCTGTTCCACGCGGTTCGCGCCGACCTGCTCCGCCGCCTCGGCCGCCTCGACGACGCCGCAAACGAGTACGAAGCGGCGATCGACCGAACCGACAGCGCCGCCGAACGGACCTTTCTCCAGGGAAGGCTCGAGGCGCTGCCCACACGGGATCAGGCGTCGAGGTCGTGACCGCGAGGTTCGAGATCCCCGGGCGCCTGGCCGACGCCGCCCGTGCGGAGGGCCGCGACGACTGGCTGGCGGCCCTGCCGGGGATCGTCGCCGACCTCGAGCGGCGGTGGGCGGTCGTCGTCGGGCCGCCGTTCCGGCCGGGCGGCCACACGGCCTGGGTCGCCCCCGCGACCGGCGAGCGCGGGGAGGACCTGGCGCTGAAGGTGCTGTGGCGGCACCCGGAGGCCGAACGCGAGGCAGACGGCCTCCGGTGCTGGGCGGGAAACGGCGCGGTCCTGCTCCACGCCGCCGAGGACGTCGACGAGGCGACCACCGCGCTCCTCCTCGAGCGGTGCCGCCCCGGCACCACGCTGGAGTCGCTCCCGGAGCCCGAGCAGGACGAGGTCGTCGCAGGCCTCCTCCGCCGGCTGTGGCTCGAACCGCCTCCCGGGCATGTGTTCCCTTCACTGCAGGGCATGTGCGAGCGATGGGCGGGCCAGTCGGAACTGTCCGAACCGAACCCGTCCCTCGACCCCGCGATGGTTCGCGACGGGTTGACCCTCTTCCGGGAGCTGCCGGCCGGCGCCGACCGGCACGTTCTGCTGGCCACGGACCTCCACGCTGGGAACGTCCTCAGTGCCGAACGAGAACCGTGGCTCACGATCGACCCCAAGCCGCACGTCGGAGAGCCCGCTTACGACGCGCTCCAGCACATGCTCAACTGCGGCGAACGGCTCAACTCCGACCCGCTCGGGCTCGTGGCCCGCATGGCCGGCCTGCTCGAACTCGACCCCGGGCGGCTCCGGCTGTGGCTGTTCGCCCGGTGCGTGCAGGAGTCGGCGGACTGGCCGGAGCTCGCCGGCGTGGCCCGTGCCGTGGCGCCGGGGTGAACGCCCGGGATCAGGTGTAGCGAACGCGCGGGTCGAGGTACGCGTAGGCGACGTCGACCAGCAGGTTCATCACCGTGACGACGACGGCCGCCACGACCGTCACGTCGAGGATCGCGTTGAAGTCGTAGTTGGTCACCGACTGGACGACGAGCGCCCCGAGCCCCGGCAGGTTGAACACCGTCTCGGTGATGATCGCCCCGCCCAGGAGCGTCCCGAGGTCCATCCCGATCATGGTCACGAGCGGCGTCATGCTCGAGCGAAGCCCGTGCCGCACGACGACGCGCTTCTCCGTCAGGCCCTTCGCCCGTGCCGTCCGGATGTAGTCCTCCGACATGGTCTCGATGAGGTTCCCCCGGGACATTCGCGCGTAGTTCGCCGCGAACAGCAGCGACAGGACCACCCAGGGCATGATCATGTGGTTCGCCCAGGTGATGAACCCGTACTTCCCGATCGCGTAGTAGCCGGAGCCGGCTGCCACCCCCAACTTGAACCAGAAGACGTACAGGAACATCTGCCCCAGCCAGAACACCGGCGCGGACACGCCGAACAGGGCGAACCCCATCGCCAATCGATCACCGAGCGATCTGGGTTTCAGCGCCGACAGCACGCCGATCGGGATGCCGATCGCGATCCACACGAGCGCGGCGCCCAGCGCCACCTGCACGGTGACCGCCATCCGCTGCAGGATGATCGCCCGCAGCGGCGACCGGGTGTTGAACGAAATGCCGAGCCCGGGCCACCCGTACTGGTCCCCGAGGAACAGCCGCTTCACGAACAGCCCGTACTGGACGACGAACGGCTTGTCGAGCCCGAACTGCTGCTCGACCTCGTGAACCAGGGCCGGGGTGGGCTGTCGACCCGCGAACCTGGTCGCCGGGTCGCCCGGCGGGAGCTTGAAGAAGACGAAGTACGTGATGAACGTGATGACCAGCAACACGAAGACGACCCACGCCAGCCTGCGGATGACGTACCGGCCCATGACCCCGCCTCCTTCGAGTTGCCCGGGTTCGGTGAGTCATACGGAATCCGGGAGCCGCCCGGACGGCCAGAAACGGCCAGGTTCGTTCAGCGTGGGAGCACGGCGCAGAGCCCGTCGAGCTTCCGGTCGCGCTCCGAGATCATCGTCGCCGCGAGCGCCTTCAGGTGATCGATGTTCTCGTCGCTCGCGTCGTCGAGCACCTCGCTCGCATCCCCGAGGTCGGTCTGCAGCCGGGGGTATCCACCGGAGCCGAGAACCTCCGCCAGCTCCCGGTGGACCAGCTCGTTGGTCCCGTCGATCAGCAGGTGCAGGATGACGCGGCCCCAGTGGGACGGATAGCGCTCGTGCACGAGCGACTCCACCGCGCCGAGCCGCTCGCGGACGAAGATGTCGCTCCGGGCCGGGAACCCGGCCGGAGCCGCCGTGCGACACGAGGTCGCACGCCCGGCATCCCGGCGGCGTTACGCGATCGTGTACTTGTACGGGATGGAGGCGACCTCGTCGCCGCCGTCGGTGAAGAAGTCGAACGTGTCGATGTAGATGTGCCCCTTCACGCCCGTGCCGGAAGCGCCGGCCGGCGTGATGGTCACCGTGATCGTCGCGGACTGGCCCGGAGCAAGCGTGACCGGACCGGTGGGCGCGGGCGAGCCGGCCGTCCCGGACGTGGGCCGGCTCGGCACCAGCTTCCCGTCGACGAAGTGGAAGTTCGCCTTCGGGCTCTGGCCCGAGACGCCGGCGGTCCAGATGTCACCCGTGGTGCTGCTCGTGTTCGTGTCGAACAGGTTGCAGTGTGCCGTGGCCGAGAGGTTCGCCGTGCCCGCGGGCGCGGGTCCCGCGAACGGACCGACCTGGCCGACATTCGCCGCCCAGAGGCCCGGGGACACCTGGTCAGCGTCGACGGTGACCGAGGCGCCGTTGCCCACGTGCGCGGCGTAGACGTCCGGCTCGCCGGAGTTGTAGGCGAAGTCGAGGTTGACCGGCTGGTCGGCGGAGACGACGTCGGTTGCCGACGTGCACTCCGACGGAACGAGCCAGACCGGAACGACCCCGGCCGGTTGCGGGAGCGGAATCGTGGCGTTGCCGGAGAGCTCGTCGAGGGAGACCGTGCCGGTGGCGTTGAGCCGCGGATCCGCGAAGTAGGTCAGCGTGTTGGCGCCGGTGTTCGTGACCTGGATCGGGACGTCGACCGGCGCGCCGGCGGCGAGATGCGTCGAGAGGCTGTTCGGCGGCGTGCCCTGCACCTGGGCGGTGTCGTAGGCGACGTTCACCGTGAACGGCGACGACACCGAGGCGCCGCTCGCCGGGTTGTGCGCCCAGAGCGCCAGCGCCCAGCGGCCGCCCTCCGGGTTCCTGCGATACAGCTGCAGTCCGTTCGAGAGGTTCAGGTTGCCGCTCGAGTCGGTGAAGGTGTTGCTCCGGAAGGACGAGACCTGCCCGTCCGGCCCGCTCAGCGTGGCCAGGACCACCTCGTTCGGGTCAGTCAGCGTGATCCCGACGCTCATGTCGGTGGAACCCGGGGACACGTCGAGGGAGTAGAACCTCGACATCGCGACGCCGCCGCGGCCGTTGCCGCCGGTCAACGTGTCGGTGAACTGGCCACCCGTCGCGGGGAGGACCGCACGCAGGGTCAGCGGCACCGACGCGCTCGCGCCTCCGTTGACGGCGAACTGCACCGACTGCGACACGTCGCCCGGATGGGCGGGCAGGGTCGCGAGCACGGCCTCCCTCCGGCTCGCGCCCGGCTTGAGCTTGAACGTCGGCGCCTTCACCGTCGCCTGCGACGCCAGGAAGTCCGACGTCGTCGCGAGATAGTGGATCGGGCCGTTGAACCCGCTGCTCGTCGACAGGGCGAAGACCGCGTGCCACGTGCCCGCGGCCGGCGAGCTGACGTCGACGTGCGCCCAGTTGTTCCCGCCCTGCGGGATCGAGTACGCGGTGTAGGCGCCGTTCGGGTCGAGCAGGATGATGCGGATCGCGAAGCCGCTCGGGGCCTGCGCCGCGATCGTGACGTCGAGCCGGTCGTGGCCCGCCGGGACGCTGATGGCCTGCAGAACGAAGCTGCGCGAGGTGCCGAACGCGTCGAGGAACGCCGGCGCCGTCGCGGTGTTGAGCGACGCGTCGCCGCTCGCGATCGTCTGCGGCGCGCTGAGCGAACGGGTGGAGGCGTTCACGGTCACCGTGTGGTCCGAGACGTTGCGAACGAAGACGTTCCGCTGCACCACCGAACCCGGCGCCCCGATCGCGCTGAGCTGTGTGCGGTCGACGACCAGCGAGCTGCTGACCGGTGCCGGAGTGCCGTGCCCGTCCTG
>DATLUW010000115.1:0-6244 GCA_035577825.1 Actinomycetota bacterium
TCCGGCGACGCCGAACATCCTCATCCTTTTGTCGGATGACCAGGCCTGGTCGACGTTCAACCGGACGCTCATGCCGGCGGTGTACTCGAAGCTGGTGGACCAGGGCGTGCTGTTCGACCGGGCCTACGTGAACACGCCGCAATGCTGCCCGTCCCGTTCGGAGATCCTCACCGGCCTGTTCCAGCACCACACGGGCGTCACCGGGAACGAGACCCCGTTCGACCGGCCCACCGTCGTGCAGGCGCTGCACGACCGGGGGTACCGCACGATGCTCGCCGGCAAGTACCTCAACAGCATGCCCTGCGACCCGAGGCCGGAGTTCGACCGGTGGGCGTGCACGAGCGTCGCGCCCTCGGACTACTCGCTGCAGAACCCCACGATCAACCTCGACGGGACCTGGATCCATCGCACGGGCTACACGACGGACATCCTGGCCGACTACGTCGACGACTTCATCGCCTCGACGCCCACGGACCAGCCGTTCTTCGCGATGTACACGCCGACCAGCCCACACCTGCCGGCGAACGACCCGCGTTACGGCTCGATGCCGATCGCGGACTACCGCCCGCCCTCGTACGACCAGGAGACCCGGTCGACGGAGTTCCCGGCGTACCTCCGCCGACCGCCGCTCACCTCCGACGAGCAATGGGGGGTCGACCTCAAGCACCGCGTCATGTCGCAGGCCGTGCGGGCACTCGACGACTCGGTCGACCGCATCCTCACATCGCTCGGCCCGCGGGCGAACGACACGATGATCATCTACCTGTCGGACAACGGCTACCTGTACGGCGAGCACCGGCGGTGGGAGAAGGACGTGCCCTACGAGGAGTCGGTCCGCGTTCCCATGGTGGTGCGATACCCGCCCCTCGTCCCCACCTCGCAGCCGTTCGAGACGCAGGCCCTCGTCGAGAACATCGACATCGCGCCCACCATCGCCGCACTCGCGGGGTTCCACTGGGGCGCCGACGGGCGGTCGTTCCTCCCGCTGCTGTCGGGGCCCTCGGCCACCATCCGGCAGGCGCTGCTCATCGAGGGCTGTCAGCCGACGTCGTGGTTCTGTCCCGGCGACGGACCCGGGCTCGGCAGCCTCCTGACCGTCCCGGCCTACTTCGGGGTCGTCACGGCGAGCTCGATGTACACGCTGTACCAGAGCGGAGAGAAGGAGCTGTACGACCTCGGCTCGGATCCGTTCGAGCTCCACAACCTGGCGGGCACGTCCGGCGCCGCGTCGCTGCAGCACGATCTCGAGACCAAGCTGGCGCTCCTCCGAACGCCCGGGCCCGTGGACACCTCGATCGTCACCGGCCCTGCCGGGCCGCTCGACGGACGCATCGCGACCTTCACGTACTTCTCGCAGTCATCGATCGCGACGTACACCTGCCGCCTCGACGTGAACGGCGTCGCCGGGACGTGGGCGCCGTGCGACGATCGCGGCTCGACCTTCGGACCGCTCGGCGACGGCGACTACACGTTCGAGGTCGCGGGCACCGACGAGCACGGACGAACCGACTCGACGCCCGACGCCCGGTCGTTCTCGATCCACACCACCGGGCCCGATGCGTCGTTCACCAGCGCTCCGCCGCTCTCGAGCCGGACCCGTACGGCCTCGTTCACGTTCGGCAGCGCGACGGGCGGTGCGACGTTCCAGTGCCGGCTCGACGACGCCGCGGATCCGCCACCCGCCTGGCAGACCTGCGACCCGGCAGCCACTTCGGTCGGGCCGCTCGAGGACGGGACGTACGACTTCGAGGTCCGTGCCGTCGCCCCCGGCACGGGCGCGACGACCCACCCGCCGGCCGACTGGCGGTTCGAGGTCGACAACGCGGGCCCGGTCTGGACGTTCGTCACGGTGCCGCCCAAGGTGACCGCCTCGACGTTCGGGTCCTTCGTATTTCGCTCCGACGAGCCGACCGCCGGCCCGGTGACCTGCGCGGTGGATGGGGGCGCGCCCGAGGACTGCTCGGGGGGCAGGTTCTCGATCGGCGGGCTGACCGAGGGCGCGCACTCGTTCGAGATCGACGCGGCCGACGGGCTCGGCAATGCGTCCTCGCAGACGTACTCGTGGCGGATCGACCGGACGCCCCCGGCAGCTTCGATCGTCTCGGGGCCGAAGGATCCGACCGGTGCGAGCACGGTGACGTTCACGCTCGGCTCCAGCGAGCCGGGCGGGTTCTACTGTCAGCTGGACACCGAGCCACGCGGCGCCTGCGCCTCGCCGTGGGTGTACCACGCGCTCCAGGAGGGCCGGCACGTGATGACCGTGTGGTCGTTCGACCAGGCGGTGAACGTGTCCCAGCCGGTCACGTGGGCCTGGACGCAGGACAGCACGGCCCCGACCCTGTCCAAGGTCCACGCGAAGCCGATCACGATCTCGCCCAACGGCGACGGGGTCCGGGACACGACGACGATCGCCGGAACCTCGAACGAGCCCGTGAAGTGGCTGCTCGTCATCAAGAACGCGTCCGGCGGCATCGTGCAGACGAAGTACGTGTCGGCTCCGGCGCCCTCGTTCCGCTATGTCTGGAACGGTCGCAACGCGTTCGGCCAGTTGTTGCGCAACGCCGCCTACACCTGGTTCGTGAGCGCGAACGACGCCGTCGGGAACACCACCCGGTCGCCCAACAAGGTCATCACGATCAAGGGCTCCGCGGGGACCGCCGGCGCCGGCCACCGATCGCTCCCGCCGAGGTTCCGCCGCCTGCTCCGCCACTGATCGCCGGCGACTCCCGTTTCCGAGGGGCGAGTCGTATGCTCGCCGCTCCATGGTCCGCATGGGTGGGAGGTTCCGGGTCGGGGCGTCCGCAGTCGCCTCCGTTGCACTGCTCCTCGCCGCGTGCGGCGGCGGCGGCACGCCCGCGCCGACGCCCGTGGTCCCCCAGATCCTCGGGTTCGACAAGGGCTCCGCGTTCACCCACGACGCGTTGGGCGGGACCTCGATCCAGAAGGCCGACCCGGTGAGCTCCTGCGGCTCGGCCACCCAGACCTACGCGGCCGACATCCTCGCGAACGGCCCGTCCGGCGCGAGCGTCCGCTACGAATGGGGCGACGTCGTCCCCGGCTTGCAGGTGTTCGCGTCAGGGCCGGTCCGCGACCTCACGTTCAACACGACCGGCGACCTCCCGTTCACCCATCCGTTCGGCGCGGACATGACGTTCGGCATGACGCTGGACGACCCCTACAAGCCGCTCGCCCAGGTGGCCGGCAAGGGCCTCTCCGGCACGCCGCCCGGCGTCCTGCACACGGAGATCGCCGAGGGCCTGATCCCGCACGACGCCGACGGGAACTACCTGGCCGGATTCACGCCGAACGCCGGTGACCAGTCCGCCGCGTACGGACCGTGGATCATCGACTGCGGCCACGACGACTTCCACACGGAGATCCACCCGCCGTCGGTGCTGGCGTTTGCCCACGAGGAGAACGGTGCGACGGTGTCGAACGCGTTCTCCAACCCGTACGTCGTGACCCAGCTGTTCAACCCCGACCCCGCAAAGTCCGCCGACTTCTCCGACCCGAACCGGACGCGCGAGACCGACACGCTGACGTTCCCGAAGTACCTCGTCGACCTGATCCTCGGGATGCTCGGGACCGGCCCGGCGTCGTTCCAGGGCAAGGACCAGCTCGAGTCCCACGTGATCATCGAGCCGAACCACGCACTCGACCCGAGCGTCTCCTGGTTCGTCTGCGCGCCGGGCGCGGTGCCGTCGAACGGCAAGCTGTCGGTCACCTCGAACTTCACGACCCGCAGCGGCGTCGACGTCTCGGTCATCAAGCGCGAGAGCATCGGCTGCGCCCAGATCACCGCGAGGACGACCTCCGCGTACACGCCGATGCCGCTCACCAGGAAGGACTGCACGCTCGACTGGAACCAGCTGAACCAGCAGGCGGCCGCGGCGCTCGGGCAGCCGAACCTCGACGTCCGCGCGGCGATCGACAAGCTCGTCCCCGCGTCGGTCGTCGACAAGGTGAACCGCAATCCGGTCGTCGACTGCTACGACCCGCTGCAGGCGCCGCCGCTCGGCACCTCGGGCAAGACCGTGGTCGACAACCGGCAGCCCTTCCCCTTCTACGGCCAGGTCAGGGTCGCCTGGCAGTAGCCGCCCCGGACGGCGCGGGGTTGCGGAGGGGCGCCCCGGGATGGTTCCATCTACCACGTGGTAGAGAGCACCGGCGGTCCAGCCGCCGGATCGCCGGGTGAGGGCGAGGGCTCCACGGAGGACTCCGTGGTGCCCGCTTCCCTCGAATCGAACGACGACGCCGCATCGGGCTCGGCCATCCGTGACGGCCTCGCCGGCAAGCGCGTCCTGCTGACCGGCGTCACCGGGTTCCTGGGGCAGGCGCTGTTCGAACGGTTCCTGTCCGACTTCCCCGACACCCGGCTCGTCCTGCTGATCCGCGGGCAGTACGGCACGACCGCCCGGGCCCGGGGGGAGGAGCTGCTCCAGCGGCCGGTGTTCAACTCGGCCCGCGAGCGGCTCGGTGCCGAGGGCCTGCAGCAGGCGTTCGAGGAGCGGGTCGAGGTGCTCGAGGGCGACGTGGTCGGCGAGCTGCCGGACTTCCCCGACGACCTCGACCTCGTGTACCACTGCGCCGCGACCGTCTCGTTCGACTCGCCGATCGACGAGGGGTTCCGGGCCAACGTCGTCGGCGCCACGTCGCTCTATCGCAAGGTCGCCGAGTCGGGTTCGCGCCCGCACCTCGTCCACGTGTCCACCGCGTACGTGGCCGGGTCGCGAAAGGGCGTGATCCCGGAGGCCTCGCTCGACCACGGCATCGACTGGCAGGCCGAGCTCGCCTACGCGCTTTCCGCGCGCGAACGCGTGGAGGAGGCCTCCAGAAGGCCCGAGCTGCTCGATTCGTTCGTCAAGCGCTCCAAGAGCGAACACGGCCGCGCCGGCCCCCAGGAGGTCGCGGAGCACGCCGAGTCCGCCCGCCGGGCCTGGGTCACCAAGCGGCTCGTCCACTACGGCCGGGCCCGCGCGCAGACCCTCGGGTGGCCGGACATCTACACGCTGACGAAGGCCCTCGGCGAGCGCGCGGTCGAGGAGACGGCCGGCGACCTGTCGCTCTCGATCGTCCGCCCGTCGATCATCGAGTCGGCCTACATCCACCCGCACCCCGGGTGGATCGAGGGCTTCAAGATGGCCGAGCCGATCATCCTCGCTTACGGCCGCGGCGCGTTCCCGGAGTTCCCCGGCATCCCCGAGGGCATCCTCGACGTCATCCCGGTCGACTACGTCGTGAACGCGCTGCTGGCGGTCGGCGCCCGGCGCACCGAGCCCGGCGACCGCGTCTACCATCACGTGTGCAGCGGCGAACGCAACCCGCTGCACTTCCGCAAGGTCTACGACAACGTCCGCGAGTACTTCGGGAAGGACCCGCTCCCCGACCGTGGCCGCGGGTTCGTGAAGCCGCCGGTGTGGGAGTTCCCCGGCCAGCGCCGGGTCGAACGCCAGCTCCGGACCGGCGAGAAGGCCATGGCGCTCGCCGACAAGTGGGTGAAACGGCTCCCGCGCTCACCGCGGACCCGGAAGCTCGTCGAACAGCTCGACCGGACCAAGGGACGCGTGGACTTCCTGCGCCGGTACGCCGACCTGTACGGCGCGTACGTCGAGGCCGAGGTCATCTACACCGACGACCGGACGCTCGACTACTACCGGTCGCTGCCGGACGCCGACCGGGCGGAGTTCCCGTTCGACGCGGCGGACGTGGACTGGCGGTACTACCTGCAGGACGTGCACTGCCCCGCGATCACGCTGGCCATGCGGTTCCCGCCGCCGCCCCGCCCGGCGCCGGCGGTCAAGGTCCGCGAGCGCGAGGAACCCGTCCTTGCGGCGTTCGACATGGAGGGCACGATCCTGTCCTCGAACGTCATCGAGTCCTACCTGTGGCTCCGCATGGCCGACCTCCAGCGCGAGAGCTGGCCCGGCGAGGTCGCGAGCGTCGCCCGCCAGCTGCCGTCGTACCTGTCCGCCGAGCGCCGCGACCGGGGGGAGTTCCTCCGTTCGTTCTACCGGCGGTACCAGGGCGCCTCGGTCGAGGAGCTCCGCCGCATCGTCGACGAGCAGGTCGCCGAGATCGTCCTCCAGCGCATCTCGCCGCCGGCCATTCGCCGCATCCGCGAACACCGCCGCGCCGGGCACCGCACCGTGCTCATCACCGGCGCCCTGGACGTGTTCGTCCAGCCGCTGGCGCCCCTGTTCGACGAGATCGTCGCCGCCCGCCTGGACGTCGTGGACGGCCGCTA
>DATLUW010000116.1:0-3085 GCA_035577825.1 Actinomycetota bacterium
CGCGCATCGCCGGGCTGCGGCGGATGCGGGAGGAGCTCGCGCGAGTGGTCGGCTGCGCCTGCGACTCGCTGGACCACTGCACGTGCGGCGCCGCGTACCTGGCGAGGCGCGGCCGGGAACCGCTGCGCCGACCGTCATTGCTGCACGTGACGAACGGCGAGAGCGCCGGGAACACGCTGCGACAGACGGGGCTCGGCGGGGCGGTGCTGCCGTGGCAGGACGTGTTGCACGAGGGACCGGTTCCGGCGGTGTCGCGTTCGGAGCTCCTGCGGACGCGCGCGGCGTTCCTCTCGGAGTCGGGCTGGGGGAGCCGCCGGGCGATCCTGTCCTCGCTCGAGCGGCGCGACCGGCAGCTCCTCGACGCGCTGCGCGACGGCGCGGACGTGGTGCTGTGGTTCGAACACGACCTCTACGACCAGCTCCAGCTGCTGGATGTGCTGGCGCTCGCCCATTCGATCCCCGTCGCGCCGTCGCTGATCGTCGTCGACTCCTTCCCGGGAAAGCCGGGGTTCCGGGGACTGGGCGAGCTCACGGCCGACGAGCTCGAGACGCTGTGGCCGGCGAGGCGAACCGCGAACGCCGGGGCACTCGCCGCGGCAGCCGAGGCCTGGGATACCGTTCGGGCACCGGAACCGACCGCCCTGGCGAGGTGGGCCCGGAACGGTTCGACGGAGCTGCCATTTGTGGGTCCGGCGCTCCTGCGGCTGCTCGAGGAGCTGCCGGACGCGGCGGATGGCCTCTCGGGAACCGAACGGCGTGCGCTGCAGGCGATCGCGGGTGGTGCGCGCACACCGATGGCGGCGTTTCTCGCCGAACAGGACCTCGAAGCAGCGCCGTTCCTGGGAGACACGTGGTTCTACCGAGCGCTCCGAGAGCTCGGCCGTGGCGACGGCCGCCTCGTCGAGACCGAAGACGGCAGTCCGCTCCCGGAGGCGCCGCCGCGAAGCGACGGGCTCGTGTTCATGCGGCTCCCGCTCCGGCTGACCTCCAAGGGCGAACGGGTGCTGGGGGGACGAGCCGACCGGGTCGAACACCTGGGCGTCGACCGGTGGGTCGGCGGAACCCACGTCACCCCCGACCACCTGTGGCGATGGGACCGAGCCGGGCGGGATCTCGTTCCTCCGCCGGCCTCTCGCCGGGTACGCTCCCGCTGACGGACGACCCCGGAGGCGCGCGGAGCCATGCGACTCGAAGCGCTGTTCCGCATCTCGATGCGATACGCCGACAGCACGTGGATGCGTCAGTTCGGCGGAGCCGAGGGCGCCGGTTTCGGACATGGCGAGGGGACGATCTCCGGCGAGGGAATCGCCGGCAGCGTCCGATGGGCGAACTTCCCGCGGCGGCGGGAGGACGGGGTGTGGACGCCGAATCTCCGGGGTGTGGTCACCCTGGCCGACGACGCCGAACTGCTCATCTCCATCCACGGGCAGAGCGTCGAAGAGGCACCGGCGAGCGGTGGGCGCCGCGCCATCCTGGCCCGGATCGAGCTCCTGACCCAGGACGACCGGTACCGGTGGCTCAACACCAGCTTCGTGGTGGGTGAGGGCGAGATCGACGAGGAGACCGAGGTGTGGTGGCTGGAAACCTTCGTGTGCGTCAACGAGGTGGTCGGGCACTCGCCGGCGATCGGCTCCCCACCCCCCCATCGGTTCCGCCAAGGCAGCCCATAGTGCTGCGCCGTCCCGGAGTCGAAGTTGCAAACGTCGACGCTTCACGACTTCAATGGAGCATGGGTCACATCGCATGCGAATGAGCGGAGCGGAGCGCGTCCCGGCTGGTCGAGCCTTCGCGGTCTTGGCCGTTGCCGCCGTCGTCCTGCAGCTCGTCGCGGTGACGCCCGTGTCCGCGGTCTCCGCCGGTCGCGTCGCAGCGGCGCTGCCCGAGCCCGTTCCATGCGACGGCTCCGCAGGGGGCTGCTGGAAGCCGGCCGTCAAGGCGCGCTGGCAGTACCAGCTGCAGGGATCCCCCAACCCCCACGGCGGGGGATGCCTCCACAAATCGACGGGGTTCGTCAACATCGGAGTCACGGGGACCTCGTTCGCGACGGGCAGGACGGTCGCACCGACCGTGTTCGACATCGACATCCTCCAGGACGGCAAGTGCTATTCCCCGCAGGACTACTCCGTCCTCAACTACGCCGCGGTCCGCGCGCTCCACGTGCGCGGCGCCCGGGTGATCGGCTACATCGACGCCGGGACCGCGGAGACCTGGCGGCCGGACTTCCCCGAGATGCAGTCGTTCGATCAGAGCTGCGACGGGTGCCTGTTCGGCAATCCGCTCAGCAACTTCCCCGACGAGTACTGGCTGAACATCACGACGAACGCCACAGGCATCAACCCGAACACCGGCGCGCGGCAGACCGCACGCGCGTTCCTGCTCGACGAGATGCTCACGCGACTGAAGGAAGCTCGCCTCATCGGCGTCGACGCGATCGAGTTCGACGACGTCGACGGCTGGCAGAGCCACACCGGTCTGTCGATCACGGCGGCCGACCAGCTCCGCTACAACATCAAGCTCGCCAACCTGGCGCACCAGATGGGGTTCGCCGTCGGCCTCAAGAACGACCTCAGCCAGGCCGCGACGCTGCAGCCCTACTTCGACTTCGCGATCAACGAGCAATGCTTCCAGTACAGCGAGTGCAGCGCGCTGGTTCCGTGGTCGACGCAGTACGGCAAGGCCGTCTTCAACGTCGAGTACGGCGAGGATCCCGCGTCGTTCTGCCCGAAGGCGAACTCGGCCGCCGTGAACTTCAACTCGATCGGCAAGACCGACGACCTGTTCGACCTGCCGTATCAGCCCTGCCGATAGTCGGCGTCACGCCCACAGGTCGATCTGCGGCAACCCCGCTGCGCTCAGCGTTTCGTTCAGCTCCGCGCAGTGATACACGTCGTGGCTGAACACCCGCTGGATCACCCAGCCACGCGTATGCGTGCGATCCTCGCCCCACTCGGGGTGCGTGATCACCTCGTCGAGCGCGCCGATCGTCCAACGCTCCAGGCATCCGTCCACGATCCGATACGTCGCGTCGATCTGCTCGACGAGATCGGCCGCGCGCAACACGTGTTCGAGGTCGTCGTCGCCGGGA